>NYZG01000154.1 GCA_002687025.1 Candidatus Poribacteria bacterium | reverse complement strand
ATTCGAGGAACAGGCGGCGCTCCGCGAGGCCGGCGACGACGAGGCCCAGGTGCTCGACGAGGACTTCATACGCGCGCTCGAATACGGCATGCCCCCGACCGGCGGCCTCGGGGTGGGCATTGACCGGTTGGCCATGCTCCTGACGGATTCCGCGTCCATCCGAGATGTGATCCTCTTCCCGCAGATGCGCAGCTAGGCGCGAGCGACAACCGTCCGCGAAGGCGCGCATGAGGCAATACGAGCTCTTCATAGGTTGGCGCTACCTGCGCGCGAAGCCGTTCCAGACGGTGATGTCCATCATCGGCGTGGTCCTGGGTATTGTCGTGCTGGTCGTCGCGTTCTCCATATGGAGCGGACTGGAGGACGCCCTGCGAGGCCGTCTTCTCGGTTCCGAGGCGCACGTGGTCGTCTGGAAGGCCGGCGGGAGTTTCCGGGACTACGAGGAATTCATAGACGGCACGACAGACATCCAAGGGGTCGTCGCCGCTGCCCCAACCGTCGTCAGCCCGGCCCTTCTCCAGAGCCGCACGGCCAAGCAGCGAAAGGCCGGCGCACAGGTCCGGGGTGTCGACCCAATGCGCGCGGGCGACGTCGCCAACATCAGCGAGTATCTGAACACCCGCGAGCTGCGCTTCGACCGCGAGGACCTGATCCGCGAGGGGCGCTCCCGACTGTCCGAGGACGACACGGTCAAGGGCGGCATCATCGTGGGGTCGGGATTGGCACGTCAGTTGGGGGTCACCGTGGGCGATCCTGTCCTCATGTACGCGACATTCGTGGAGGGCCCCACGGGCTTCATGCCCGTGATGCGGAACTTCGTCGTCATCGACATCTACCACTCGGGACTTTACGAGATCGACGCGGCCGTTGCGTATATCGACTTCACCGTGGCTCAGGACGTGTTCGACCTGCCGGGAAAAGCAACGCAGGTCGAGCTGAGGGCAGAGAACCCTGAGGCCGCGGCAGGGATCAAACAGAAGATAATGGAACGCCATGGGCTCCTCTACATGCCCAAGACCTGGCAGGAGATGCGTGGCGTCTTCTTCTACTGGCTGCGCCTCGAGAAGATCGGGGCGATGATTATCTTCGGCGCGATCGTCCTCGTGGCCGGCTTCAGCATTGCGATCGCGCTGGTGATGCTCGTGCGCGAGAAGACGCGCGAGATCGGCATCCTGCGCGCGATGGGCGCGAGCGCCGGCGGCGTGCGAGGCATCTTCATGCTCCACGGCACGGTTATCGGCTGCGTGGGCGTAGTCCTGGGCACTGGGCTTGGCCTCCTGATTTGCCTGCTGGTAGTGCGACTGGACGTGCCACTGCCGGGAGATGTCTACCAGATCGAGCACGTGCCGGTCGCGCTGAGCTGGCGGTTTATCGTCCTCGTCGACGCTCTCACCCTGGTAATGTGCTGGGCGATGTCCCTGCTGCCGGCGACGCGCGCGGCGAATCTCCACCCGGTCGAGGCGCTTAGGTATGAGTGACCGCGCGGCTTTCATCGACGTCGAGAATCTGGTAAAAACGTTCGTGGATGGCGACGACCGGATCGCCGTGTTGCAGGGCCTGACGCTCTCGATCGCCCGTGGAGAGGTCCTCGCGATCGTCGGCGAGTCCGGCGCGGGCAAGAGCACGTTGCTGCATCTGCTCGGGGGCCTGGACACGCCGACATCGGGCAGTGTGCGGTTCGAGGGGCGCGACATTACGAGCCTCGGGACGGCGGAACTGGACCTGTTCCGGAGCGAGGAGGTGGGCTTCGTCTTCCAGTTCCACCACTTGATGGTGGAGTTCACCGCGCTGGAGAACGTCGCGATAGGGGGGATGGTCGCCGGCGCGCCGCGGGCCGCTGCCGAGGCCCGCGCGCGGGAGCTGCTCGTTAACGTTGGGCTCGAGGCCCGACTCACCCACCGGCCGCCGAAGCTGTCCGGCGGCGAACGCCAACGCGTGGCGCTTGCCCGCGCGCTCGTGAACGACCCGAGAGTGGTGCTGGCCGATGAGCCGACGGGCAACCTGGACCGGAAGACGAGCGAAGCGGTGCACGACCTTATCTGGGACCTGCGTGAGAGACTCGGCCAGACGTTCGTTATCGTGACGCACAACGCCGGCCTGGCCCAAAGGTCGGATCGAACCGTGGAACTGGTCGACGGGCGCATCGCGGCGGCCGTGTCGGGCGCCGTGTAGCAGCGTGGCTGGGGCGAGCGAAGAACGGGAAGCGGGGGACGATGTTGATATACCTGAACGGGGAGTTTGTTCCGAAAGAGCGCGCGTCGGTGTCTGTCTTCGACCACGGCCTGCTCTATGGCGACGGCGTGTTCGAGGGCATTCGCGCCTACAGCGGACGCGTGTTCCGCCTCGCGGAGCATATCCGACGGCTGTTCGACTCGGCGCACGCGATTCGGCTCGCCATTCCGATGTCGCTCGACGAGATGGAAGAGGTGGTCCGCGCCTCGTTTCGGAAGAACGACATCCGCGACGGATACGTCCGCCTCGTCGTGACGCGCGGTACCGGGGATCTTGGGCTCAGCCCCGACAAGTGCCCGACGCCCACGATCTTCTGCATCGCCGACACGATCGCGCTCTACCCGTCGCAGTACTACGACGAAGGCCTCTCGGTCATCACCGCCGCCACACGGCGCAACGCTCCCGACGCGCTGAATCCACGTGTCAAGTCGCTCAACTACCTCAACAACATCCTGGCCATCATCGAGGGACAGGCGGCGGGCGCGCAGGAGGTAATCATGCTCAACCAGGAGGGCTACGTCGTCGAGTGCAGTGGCGACAATATCTTCCTGGTGCGAGGCGATGCGCTCGTCACGCCACCGACGCACGTTGGCGCCCTGGCCGGAATAACCCGGGACGCCGTCATCGACCTGGCTCGGGACATCGGCGTTAAGACCGATGAGCGCATGTTCACGCTGTACGACGTGTACACGGCCGACGAGTGCTTCCTCACCGGCACCGCCGCCGAGGTCGTCCCAGTCGTGTCGGCGGACAGCCGCCCCATCGGCGACGGCAAGCCCGGGGCGATGACCGGGAAGCTCATTGAGGCGTTCCGCGAGCTGACGCGAACAACCGGCTCGCCGGTGTACACGGACGTCCTCCATGCGTGACGCCGCGCCGTGCAATCGCGTGTGACCTCGCGGCGTCGGCGCCCGTTCATTGTTGGGCGGGCCTGGAGTGGCTATTGATACGGTGAGGGCCACGCCACGGCGCTTGCGAGTCGGCTCCCGGGCGGCATCCGGGCCGAGGCATGGCTGACGCTCCATCTTCGTCGGGTATAGGGGAACACATGGCGGACAGATACACGGAGAGTGCGCGCCGAGCTCTAGGCGCGGCCTATAAGGAAGCCTCGCAGCTCCACCATACGCAGGTGGACACCGAGCATCTGCTGCTGTCACTTCTCCGTGACGCCGAAGGCAAAGTCGCCAAGTGTCTGCAAGAGCTCGACATCGACGTGAATGAGGTCCGTGGGCAGCTCGAGATGCTCATGGCCGAGCGGCCGAAGAACCCCTACTACACTGGCAAGCTGGACTATACGTACCGCATCCAGGAGGTGATGCGGCTGTCGGCCGAGGAGGCGCGCGCCTTCAAGAGCCCCTGGGTCGACACCGAACACCTGCTGCTCGGCCTGCTGCGCGAATCACGTGGCCTCGCCGCGATGGTCCTCACCAACCTCGGCCTCGATGGTGACAGCCTGCGCCAGGCAATCGAGAAGAAGCACGGCGCCGCGGAACGCGCGGCCCAGTCCGCCGGCCCGGACAAGGAGCCGCAGGGCTCGCTTCTCGAGCAATTCAGTCGCGACCTCACTGAACTCGCCCGCGAACGCGGCCTCGACCCGCTGATTGGCCGGGCGCGTGAGCTGGAGCGGATCGTGCAGATACTACTGCGTCGGTCCAAGAACAACCCCGTGCTTATCGGCGAGCCAGGCGTCGGGAAGACGGCCATCGTGGAAGGGCTCGCGCAGGAGATGGCCTCGACTCGCGTCCCAGAGGCCCTTGTCGGGAAACGTCTGCTCGCGCTCGACCTGGGCGCCCTGATCGCGGGCACAAAGTACCGAGGGCAGTTCGAGGAGCGCCTCAAGGCCATCATGAAGGAGATTCGGCAGCTCGACGATGTCGTCCTCTTCATCGACGAGCTACACACGCTCATCGGGACCGGAGCGGCGGAGGGCGCCATCGACGCGGCGAACATGCTGAAGCCGGCGTTGGCACGCGGCGAGATTCAGTGCATCGGCGCCACAACGCTGGGCGAATACCGGAAGCACATCGAACGGGACGGAGCGCTAGAGCGGCGCTTCCAGCCCATTATGGTCGAGGCTCCGACCGAGGAGCAGACCATCGACATCCTCCTAGGGCTGAAGTCCCGCTACGAGGAACACCACAACGTCGAATACGACACCGACGCGGTCGAAGCATCGGTCGTCCTGTCGACGCGCTACATCCAGGACAGATTCCTGCCGGACAAGGCCATCGACGTTGTGGATGAGGCCGGGTCGCTCGTAAGGCTACGCGAATACACGCGCGCCGAGGGCGGGAAGAATAGCGCCGCTCGCGAGGCCGATGCGGCGGCTTCGACGGCGGACGGCGCCGAGACCGTGGACATCGCCGACCTACAGCCCGACCCCGACGACGGCGAGCGCGTCCAGGATCGTCTACCGGTCACGCGCGACGATGTGGCCGAGGTGGTGTCGCGGTGGACAGGCATTCCCGTCGCACGGCTGGCCGAGGAGGAGTCCGCGAAGATCCTCCACCTTGCCGAGCATCTGCGCGAGCGCATTATCGGCCAGGACGAGGCGGTCAATGCCGTCTCACGCGCCATCCGTCGGTCGCGGGCAGGCATGAAGAACCCGAAGCGGCCCATCGGGTCGTTCCTCCTCGTCGGCCCCACGGGGGTCGGGAAGACCTATCTCGCGCAGCAGATCGCGGAGCTCATGTTCGATAGTCCTGGCGCGCTCATACGCCTGGACATGTCGGAGTTCATGGAGCGGTTCAGCGTGTCGCGCCTCACCGGCGCGCCGCCTGGATACGTCGGTTACGGAGAGGGTGGCGATCTCACCGAGCGCGTGCGAACGCGCCCGTATTCGGTGATCCTGCTCGACGAGATCGAGAAGGCACACCCTGACGTGTACAACCTTCTCCTGCAAGTGCTCGAGGACGGGCATCTCACCGACAGCGTGGGGAACGCGGTCGACTTCCGCAACACGCTCCTGATCCTCACGTCGAACGTCGGCACGCGCGACATCATGCGCGGCAAGTCGGTCGGATTCGGCTCGCAGGACGAGGAGATGCCCTACGACGCCATGCGCGCGAAGATCACGGACGAGGTGGATTCCGTCTTCAACCCGGAGTTCATCAATCGCGTCGATGAGGTGGTCGTCTTCCGCCCGCTCGACCGCGAGTCGATGGTGCGCATCGCCCGGCTGATGGTGGACGACGTGAAGGAACGCATGTTCGAGCAGGGCTACCAACTCGTCGTCGACGACGCCGTGTACGACTACCTGGTCGAACACGGCTCGTACGCGACATCCGGGGCCCGGCGTCTCCGCAGAGAGGTGCAACGGCATATCGAAGACGGCCTGGCCGAGGAGCTGCTGCGCGGCCGCCCGGCCCCCGGGGCGACCATCCAGGTAACCTGCGGCGAGGCGGGCGTGACAATCGAAGCCGAGCCTGTCGAGGTCGCGATCGTCTGACGGCCTCGGCTTCGGCGACTGCCTGGTCCGGCTTGGGCTACCATAGGCGCGCCTGCGTCAACACACGTCGGCGCCGCCGCGTTCTACGCATGTCCACAAGCCGTCGGCCGCGACGACGCGGCGCGAGAGTTACCAGTTCCGGGGCCCGATGCTATGCACCCGACGAGCCGTGTACGTTTCCTCGCCTGCGTCCTCGCCCTGTGCGTAGGCGGCCTCGTGTCCGCCGCGATCGCGCAAGAGGAGACCTCGGACCCATCCGGCGCTTCCGAGCCGGCCCCGACATCCGACGGCGCCGCTAGCGACTCGCCCGTCCCCGACGACAGCGAAGGCCCCGACGCCGACCTCGTCGTGACCGGCATCCATGTCGCAGGCAGCGAGAACGTAGACAGCCTCATCGAGGGCCTGTTCACCCAGGGCGGGTACTTCCGCACCCGCATCGGCGATGAGGTCTCGATACAGGCCCTGTCGTCGGACGTGCGTCGAGTATTCGTGGATTACGGCCCGTTCGCCGACGTCCAGGTGGACGTGTCGCCCGCAGACGAGAGCGGCCTCGCGGTGACCTTCCGGCTGACGGAATACCCGCGCGTCCAGGGAGATGTCGAGGTCGTCGGCAACAGCCGACTGAGCTACAAGAAGCTGAAGAAGCTGTTCACCTTGCGCGATGGTGAGCGGTTCAGCGAATACGAGCTCTGGAGCACTGCTCGGGCCGTCGAGGAGAAGTACCGAGATGAGGGCTTCTACTTCGCCGCCGTGACGACCCACACTGAAGCAACGACGAACGAGCTCGGCGATCCCGCCATCCTCGCCAGGATCGAGGTGGACGAGGGCGAGCGCATGAAGGTCGCCGAGGTGCGCTTCGAAGGAAACGCGCTCGTGCTGTCGGAAGACCTCGAGGACGCCTGCCAGATCCGCAAGGGCAAACGGTTCCGCGACGATCTGTACGAGGAAGACCCGTTACGCATCCGAGCCCACTACAACGATGAGGGCTGCCTGAACGCGAAGGTGGTCGCAAGTCGCCGCGAGGTGAGTGAGGACGGCGAAGGGATGATCGTGACGTACGTCGTCGACGAGGGCCCCCAGTTCGTCTTCGACGGCTACACCGTCGACTTTGGCGACGCTGACTCGCAGGTGTCCGAGAAGAAGATCCGCGGAGAACTCGACCTCCGCCCTGGCGATGTTTTCAGCGCGACGCAGTACCGTGACGACGTCATGCGCGTCGACGAGCTGTACAAGAACCGTGGCAATATCCTCGTCGACATCGTGGACACGCTGCAGCCGGACACCGCCGCGGAATCGGTGCGGGCGACGCTCAGCATCCGCGAAGGCAGCACGATCACCGTTGGTGAAATCGACGTGCAGGGCCTCTCGAAGACGAAGGACTACATAATACGTCGCGAGCTCGAGCGCATGGGTATCGCCCCGGGCGAGCCGATGCTGGCGTCGAACCTACAGAAGGCCGAGCAGAACATCATCCAGCTCGGGTCGTTCATCCAGGGCCTTCGATTCATGCCTCGCGGGACGGATGTCGATGACCGCAAGGATCTCGTCGTCGAACTGCGCGAAAACGTGAGGACCGGGCTCTTCACCATCGGGGGCGGCTACGGCTCCGAGAGCGGCGTGTTCGGCGTGGCGGAAATCGGCGACGGGAATCTGCTCGGCCGCGCGTACCGCGTAAACATCCGGGGAGAGCTGGGACAGCGCGCGCGGCGGATCGGCCAGGTGAGTTTCGCGACGCCTTGGGTGCTGGGGACACCCACCTCGCTCAGGGCTCAGCTATACAGCATCAACCAGCGCCGATTCCTCTATAGCTACGCCGGCGCCATCACCGCAGACGACTCGTATGAGGATTTCCGCCGCGGCTTCTCGATCTCGCTGGGCACGCCGATCAGCCGGGACATGCGCACGTTCGTCACGTTCCGCGACGAGCAGGTCGAGGCGAGCTTCATCCCGCTGGTCGAAGGCGCGGATGACGATCTCAACTCCTTCCTGGTCGGAGCCCGCGAAACCCGTAGCGTCACCGCCGGGCTGACTCGCGACACGCGACGGTACCGCACGAGCCTGTTCGACCCGATGGCCGGCGGCGAGGACATGGTCTCCTTCGAGCACTCCGGCGGCCTCCTCGGCGGACGCAACGCGTTTCGCAAATACTCCGTGGAAAGCAGCCGGTTCTTCCCGTCATGGTGGAAGTTCGTCCTCGCGCTGCACGCACAGGCCGGGTATCTGGACGATCGCAGCGGCATCAACCCGACGTACCTCTTCTACGAACGGTACTGGCTGGGGGGAATCGACACGATCCGCGGCTACCCGGACTTCAGCCTGATTCCGTCGCGGGCGGGGGACGTGGCCGTCGGCGACGCCACAGTCCCGATCACGCCGCGCATCGGTGGGAACAGGATGTTCTTCATGAACGCCGAGTACCGCATTCCCATCAACCCGATGATCCGCGGCCTCGCGTTCGTCGATGTCGGGCAGGTGTGGAACGAGGCCACGACCAGCATCCGCAAAGACTTCGATCCGATCGTCAGCATCGGCGTGGGGCTCAGGCTGGAGCTCGTCGCGGGCTTCCTAATCCGCATGGAATACGGTATACCGCTGACATCCGTCCCGGTTTACGATACGGCGACCCGCTCCGTGGAACGTCGCTCGTTCAGTCCGCGGCTGCACTTCTCGATGGGCCCCGCGTTCTAGTGAACGCCGGCGCCAGACACACAAATGGGAACCAGACATGCGCAAGGTGATCGCGACAGGCATCGTCGGCTGCGTAATAGCGTGCGGCCTGGCGGTCGCCGTGAGCGGCCGTAGCCAGGGAGGGCCGACGATCGCGGGCTCCGTGGCGGTCGTGGACACGGAACGCGTCTTCGAGGAATACACAGAGACACAGAAGGCCCAGAAGGTCCTGGACAACGCCCTGAGTACCCTCGAGGAGCGCGGCAAGGAACTCGACGACGAAATCCGCGCGCTCGAGGAGCGTCTCACCAAGCAGCGCCTGTTCATAGAGGACGAGAGCAAGGTCCGGCTCATGGAGGACGATATTCGCCAGAAGCGCGCGGACCTGCAGGACCTGGTCCGGCTCGGCCAGGAGGCGCTGGCCGAGAAGCAGGACGAGCTCACCGAGCCGATCCTGCAGGAGATTCGCGACACGATCCGCACCGTAGGCGAGGACGACGGCTTCGATCTTCTGCTGGAGAGGCGGCTCGTCGTCCTGTACCATCGCGACGGAATGGACATCACGGACCGGATCATCACGCTGCTGAACGATGCCGCGGCTGCCAAGGCGGGCGAGGACGCGACGGCCACATCCGAGCCGGATGCGTCGGGCGGCGACGAGTAGCGAAGACTGGCTAAGGCTGACGTATGCGACTCCAAAGCGCCATCAACCGTCCGTACAAGACGCTCGCGGAGCTCGCCGACCTTGTCGGCGGCTCCGTCGTTGGCGACGCGACCACCACCATCTCGGGTGTGGCGGGGATACGCGAGGCCAAGCAGGGCGAGGTGACGTTCGTCGCGAATCCCAAATACGCCGGCGAGATCGCCAACACGGACGCTTCTGCCGTTATCGTCGGCCACGACGTAGCCGCACATCGCATTCCCGACGGAATGCCAGCCCTCCTCGTCGAGGACGCGTATCTGACGTTCGTCGACGTGCTCGAGGTATTCGCCGTGCGCAAGCGGCGAAGCCACATCGGCGTCCACCCGTCGGCTGTCGTCGGGGACGGCGTGTCCATCGGCGACGGCGTGTCGATCCAGGCGCACGCGGTCATCGGCGACCGGGTGACAATTGGCGACGGCGCGGTCGTGGGGCCGCTGGTGTTCATCGGCGACGACGCGCGCGTAGGTTGCGGCTGCCTCCTGTATCCGAATGTGACCGTGCGCGAGGAGGTCACGGTAGGTGACAGGGTCATCGTGCACAGCGGCGCCGTGATCGGCAGCGACGGCTTCGGATTCGCCAAGGTCAGCGACAGTCACCGCAAGATCCCGCAGATCGGCACGGTAATCGTCGAGGACGATGTCGAAATTGGCGCCAACGTCACCGTGGACCGCGCGACAATGACCGACGGCGCCACCGTGATCGGCCGCGGGACCAAGATCGACAACCTCGTGCAGGTCGCCCACAACGTCCGCATCGGCGAGAACTGCCTGATCGTGTCGCTCGTGGGTCTTGGCGGCAGCACCGAGCTCGAACACAACGTGACGCTCGCGGGTCAGGCGGGGACGGCCGGGCACCTCCGCATCGGCGCGAATACCACCATCGCGGCGAAGGCCGGGGTAACCAAGGACGTCCCGCCCAACGTGTTCTATTCCGGGTTCCCTGCCACCGACCACGCGACCGATCTGAAGCAGCAGGCTTCCGGCCGCCGCGTCCCCGACCTCATACACGAGGTGCGGGCCCTGCAACGCCGTGTCGAGGAGCTGGAGCGCGACGGCGAGCCGCGCGCCCGGTCGGACACGTAACCAGGACACTGTCAGTCGATGGGGCCGGGGGGCAATCCCTCCCGTCCGCGATCCACGTCCTCACGTACCACAGGATCGACCGGGCGCTGGACCTCGGCATCAACACCGTGTCCCCGGCCCGTTTCGAGGGCCATCTCGCGGCGCTGCTCGCCCTGGGCATGAAGCCGATGGACATGGACTCCGTCCTCGCGGCCGTTGCCGATGGCGCGCCAGGTCGGCATCCCGGCGTGCACATCACGTTCGACGACGGCTATCGGGATTTCCTCGAGCATGCGTGGCCGCTGTGCGTCCGGCACGGATTCCCGGCGACGGTGTTCCCGGTCGCGGCCTATGTCGGCCGGCGCAACGAATGGGACCTGAGCTTCCCGCGCACATCCCACCTGACGTGGCCGCAACTCCGGGAGCTCTCTGACGCCGGGGTCACCGTCGGGGCTCATACGGACACGCACCCCTTCCTCTCGCGCGTCCCGCTGGACATCGCGCGTCGCGAGATCGTGGACGCCAAGTCCAGGCTGGAGGACGGCATAGGCCGCGCGGTATCGGTGTTCGCGTACCCTCACGGCGACTCATCACCGGACGTCCGTCGCCTGGTCGAGGACGCCGGGTACGCGGCCGCCTTCTCACTCGACTCCCGCCGCATGCTGGGCCCATCTAGCCGGTGGCAGGCTCCGAGGACGGCCGTCTACGCCCTCGACGGGCCGCGCGGAGTCGCCGCGAAGGTTGGGTGTCGTGGGTCTCGGGCCCTGTGGCGCGCACGGGCCATGAACCGTGCGTTCCGGCTGTGCGGCTACGCTGGCCTCCTCGTCCCGCGCCGCCTGCGTGGCATCTCCCACGCCGAGGGCTCGCGAGGCGAGGGACCATGACGCCGGCCCCGCGCGGGCCGCGGAGACTTCGCCCCGCGCGATGGTGGTGGGACGCCATCGCCCTCACACGCCCGACGCTGCTCATCCCGCTATGGACGATGCACATCCTCGGCGCCGTCCAAGCCGGCGGCGGGTTCGATCGCGCGTGGATTCCGCCGTCTCGCTTTGTGGCTATCAGCCTCGCGCACACGCTGCTGATGGCGGCGGCGTACATCGTCAACCAACTGAGCGACATCGACACGGACGCGTCCAACGCCAAGTTGTTCCTCATCGCCGACGGCCTCGTCTCGCGGCGCATGGTCGCGCTGGAGCTGGCGGCGTTGACGGCCGCTTCAGTGGCCGTGCTGGTCGTCGGCCGAGTCGTGTCCGTGCCTGTCATGGCACTCTTCGCAGTCTCGGCGGCCCTCGGCGTCGCGTATTCGGCGCCGCCCGCGCGGCTGAAGGCGCGGCCTGTGCTGGATGTCCTGGCGAACGCGGTCGGCTACGGGTGCGTCGCGCTTGCGGTCGGCTGGGTGTCCGTCAGGCCGTTGACAGGCGCCGCGGTGACATTGTCGGCCACGTACGCGCTGTGCGTGGCCGCCACATTCATGTTCACGACCATCCCAGACATACAGGGCGACGCCGCGGCGGGAGCGCGAACATCGGGAGTTGCGCTTGGAGCGGGCGCGGCCGCGTGGTGTGGCGTGCTCCTCCTGACGGCGGCCCTGGCTGCCGCGATGATACAGCGACAGTGGCTTGCGCTGCCCGCCGTGGCGCTCGCGCTCCCGCTGTACGTGCGGTCGGCCGCGCGAATCCGGCGCGCCGGGCGCGACGTCGCCCTGACCCGCGTCACCCAGCTCGTGATTCTGGCCCTCTCCGTCGCCGCCGCCGTGGTGTGGCCGTGGTATGTCGTGCTCCTCGCCGTCGTAATCGGGTGGGCCCGGTGGTATTATCGAGTTTCGTTCGGCGTGCGTTACCCGTAGCTTCACGACCGGCATACGAGGCGGAGAACTCAGGATGCAGAGCAGGCGGCCGTTGGTCGTGTACATGTCGAGCAGCGCGCACAGCGACTGGCGGGATCCCGTGCGAGAAGCCTATCGCGACGATCCGCGGGTCCGCTTCGTCGGCCCGTGCGAGAGCCACGGCCTGAGCGACGCGATGGGCGCTCCCGGCGACGAGCGGCCCGGGCACAAGCTCCGCGTGACCCAGATGCTCAGCAAGGCCGATGTGCTGCTGGCGTACATCCCAGACGACCAATACCGATCCTTCAACGTGATGATCGAAATCGGCATGGCGCACGCGTGGGGCCGGCACGTGCTGTTCGTCAACGAGGCGCGTTCACTCGACGTTGTCGTCGGGTCCGCGACGCCGTATGTCACCGATTCGTATGGCGCGCTGGACCAGGGGGTGCGAAGGCTAGCGGAACTGATCACCACCGCGCCTGCGTCCCCGCGCAAGACCGCATTCGCCGTAGGGCCGCCGGCGAAGTTCGAGCACAGCATCTATCTCACCGGCAGCCCGGACCCGCGATGGCTCGACGCCGTCCGTGACCGCTATGCCGACGCCGACGAAGTGTCGATCGTCATCGAGGGCGGCCCGGCCGCGCTGGCGCAGAGCGACATCGTAGTGGCCTGTCGCACGAGCGCGGAGGGTCGCCTGTTCAACCTATGCGTGGCGGTGGGGTACGCGCGAGCGTTGGGCAAGAACGTCCTTTTCGTGAACGAGGGCGACCACTACTCGCACGCGTACGACTACCTCAAGCCGTTCGCCGATGGGTGCTACAGCGACATCGCCGAGGCGCTCCGGTACCTCGACTACGCCGTCGGCATCGAAGAGCGCCTGTAGACGCGCGCGAGGAGACGAGCCATGGCCCGGGTCGCATCCGTCCAGATGGACGTGCACATCGGGGAGAACGCCAGGAACACTGCCCGAGTCCTCGATCGGATGAGCGTCGCCGCGGGTGAGGGAGCGGAACTCGTCGTGTTCCCGGAGTGCGCCACGTCCGGCTACTGCTTCGACAACGCCGAGGCGGCGGCGCCGTACGCCGAATCCCCCGATGGCCCGTTCGTCGAGGCGTTCTCCGACGGCTGCGCGCGCGCGGGCGTCACAGGGATCGCCGGCTTCCTGGAGCGCGGCGAGGGCGTGATTCACAACAGCGCGGCCCTGGCTACCCCGGACGGCCGCGTGAGCGTGTACCGCAAGACCCACCTGCCGACGCTCGGAATCGACAGATACGTCGAGCCCGGGCCCGCACTGCCTGTGTATGACACGCCCGTGGGGAAGGTCGGCATCCTCATCTGCTACGATGTGCGCTTCCCCGAGGCCGCGAGGTCGCGTCAATAGGTGTGTAAGTTCATCCGGCGGCGGCTTCCCAGTCGTTTTCGTTGCGTTGTCTGACGCCGTCGACGTACGTGACCCCGTCT
>NYZG01000153.1 GCA_002687025.1 Candidatus Poribacteria bacterium | reverse complement strand
GTAGTATTCGGGCGTCGGCATCGCCTGGACAGTCAGGGGTTCCAGCTCGTACGGCCGCTTCAAGTAGTGGTATTGGAACGGCGGCTCGTAGATCTGCGCGATGATGCTGTATTCGTTCGAGCTGTACGCTATCGCGGGATCAAGGTGCTTGGGCGGCTCGCGGAAGGTCGTGTAGTAGATGGGCGCGTTTGCTTCCGCCGCGCGGTACGGGTTGTTCGGCTGCGCGAGGTCGCATCCGACGAGCACGACGACCAACGCCATCATCAGCGCGGCAGCGCCGTTGTGCGCTCCATTGTGTCGTGTGTGGGCCCGTCTGCTACTCACCTGTTGCGGCGCCCTCCTCCGGCGCGTCCCAGCCAGGATACGGCGCCCGCGCGGGCGTCGTCATGGTGCAAGGCCGCCGTCAGGCTTTGGCAAACAGGGCCAGAGACTGGATCATGGGTCGGGCGCGCGATGCTTCTACACGCAGCCTTACCGCGTCGGCGCGGACCGTCTCGAAGCGGTCGATCTTCTTGTGGCCGACGGTCGTGCCTTCGAAGACGGTGCGCCACTCGCCCTCGACGCGCGCCGCCAGGCTGTAGCGTTCGACGCGCTGCCCCTCAGCGATGTGCTCCTTCAGCACGCACATGCAGAACGAGCGCGCGCCGGCGAGCTCCACGGCCACGCTGACGGGCGTCGCTTCATCGACCGGCTCCCAACAGGTGTCCGGCGAGCCATCCGTGAGTTCCGCCACTGCGCCCTGTCCGGCGGCTAGGTCCGTGGCGAACTGGCGGTCGATCTCGGCGCGGAATTCGCGCAGACGCGCCACATCGGGGTCTGAGAGGAGGCCTTCGTCGTTCGGCGGGACGTTCAGCAGAAGGACGCTGTTGCGGCCGACGGACTTGTGGTAGATGTCCATGAGATGGTCGAGCGTCTTGACCTTGGCGTCCTCGGCGGCGTGCCAGAACCAGCCGGGACGTATGGAGACGTCGCATTCCGCCGGGTACCACACCTGTCCGCTCGCGCCGGGATGGTGCTCGGGCGAGGCGTCCTGCACGCTCCACTCGGTCTCGCGGGCGTAGCCGTCCTCGTTGCCTACCCAGCGGACATCCGGGCCACAGATGGCGACTAGCGCGTCGGGCTGTATGTCCCTGATGAGCGCGTAGTAGCTCGCCCAGTCGTATTCCTGGCGCTTGCCGTTGGGGCCTTCGGCGCATGCGCCGTCGAACCAAACCTCGGCGATGTCGCTGTAGTCCGTGAGGAGTTCGCGAAGCTGCGCGCGGAAATGCTCGTTGTAGCGCGGCGAGTCGCCGTACGTCGGCTCGTGTCGATCCCAGGGCGACAGGTAGAACGCTGCCTTCACGTCGAACTCCGCGCAGGCGTCCACGAAGTCGCGCATGACATCGCCCTTGCCGTCTCGCCAGGGCGAGTTCTTCACGGAGTGCTCGGTGTGCGCGCTGGGCCAAAGGCAGAAGCCGTCGTGGTGTTTCGCCGTGAGGATCACGTACCCGAACCCGCACTCCTTAGCGACCGAAACCCACTGCCGCGCGTCCAGGTGGGCTGGGTTGAAAACGGCGGGGTCCTCGGCGCCGTCGCCCCACTCCTGGTCTGTGAAGGTGTTCATGCCGAAGTGCAGGAACATCGTGAGCTCGGCTTCCTGCCACGCGAGCTGCTGCGGCGTCGGCTTCGGATGCATGCTTGCTTCCCAGGTGAACCGCGGACGCGACACCGGCCCGAGCCATCGCCGTGGGGCCCGGGCCGGTGTGTTGGCAGAGGGGCTAGACTTCGCGGGCGGCCCACTTCACGCACGCCTTGATGTGCTCGCGGAACCAGCTCTCGTACCACAGCTCGTCCGGGTGACCGAGGGCGGAGTACATCACGCGTCCCGCGCCGTAATCGTGGCACCAGCCCATGGCGTAGTCGTGGTCCTCGCGGTTGCCCTTCGAGATGTCCACCGAGTCGTTGTCGATGCGCATCAGGACGTGGGTGCTGTCGCGAGACCAGTTCTTGAACGTGTAGATCTCATCCACGACGCGGAAGCTGTCTCCGAGCATGGACACGCTGGGGTGATCCGTGTCTTCGACGATGATGTTCACCTCTTCGTGCCACGGGTGACCGGCGAAGTAGCCGCCGAGCATCTCTCCGAATTCCGGCCAGTCGTAGCAGGTGTCCGTGGCGTTGTGGATGCCAAAGAACCCCTTGCCGCCCCTCACGAAGTCCAGGATGGCGGCCTTCTGGTCGTCGTCGAACGCCAGGTTGCCCGTTGTCGCGAAGATGAGGACATCCAGCTTGTCCAGCGTGTCCTGGTTGATGCGGTTCATGTGATGCGTCGTGCGAACGGTCCAGCCGTTCTGCTTGCCGATTTGCTTGAGCGCGACCTCGGCGTCGGGCAGATAGGTGTGCTCGAATCCCTCGGAGGTGCGCAGCATCAGTACGTTCACGGCGATTCCCTTCGTGTGGCATGCGCCAAACAGCGCGTCGCTTCAATAGTGCTCAAATCGGACGGGAAACGGAAGAGCGCGCGGCGCTTGCGGGCCCGCGTACCGCGTGTTAGACGTTACACTGAGAGATTTGGCCGGACTATGCGCAGAGCAGCCCAGGGCTCGCTATACGGCTAGCTGTACCAGGCGCAGAAGGGGATGGCGATGAGATGTTTGACGTTGGTTTGCTGGCGCTCGGCGGGCTCCCGGCGTCGGCACAGAACGTCCGAGATGGGTTGGTGGCGTATTGGCCTCTCAACGAGTCGAACGGCGATGCCGCGGCCGATGCCAGTGGTGGTGGCCACGATGGGACGCTGTCGGGAGACCCTGAGTGGGCCGGAGGGCTGTTTGGCGGCGCGCTGGCATTCGATGGGGTCGAGGACGAGGTGGTTGTGCCGTGCGATGCGGCGCTCAACCCGGAGACGTTCACGGTTTGCGCGTGGGCCAATGTCGAGCCGGGCAGTGGGGGAGCGCACCGCGCGATCCTCGCTTCGCGTGATGATTTTCCGCAACGAGGGTACATCTTTTATGCAGAGCCGGGCGACACGTGGCAGTACTGGATCGGCGTTGGCGCAGGAGGCGTGACGTGGAACTCGGTCCCGGGGGCCGGCGGTGGAAGCCGGCGCCTGGAGCCACCTCGCCGGCATCTACACCAACGGCGAGCAAAGGTTCTACTACAACGGCGAGCTCGTGGGCGAGGCCGACGCGGAGCTGAACATCAACCCAGGCCAGGACTTCCTCATCGGCGCGAGCGCGAACGAGCTGGACCCACACCTGTTCCTGTTTGTGGGCCTGATCGACGATGTGCGGCACGACGACCGCGAGCTGAGCGAGGACGACATCGCGGCCGTCATGGATGGCTAGATCACGGCCGTTGAGCCGTCAGGCAAGCTCGCCGTCTCGTGGGGACGCCTGAAAGTGAACTGGTCGGACTGACGACCACGCGAGGTGGCCGCCGAGGACGCTACATCATGCCGACTCACCCACATCGGCGACGACCGTACCTGCTGATTTACGCGGCCGCGTGGGCGACGCTCTGCGCTGGCTGCGGCGAAGACGACGTCGCTGAGACGCCAGCATCCATCTATAGCATCAAGCCCCGGGGCCGCGCGCCGATATGCTGGGACAGCGAGATCACGGTCGTGTTCTCGCGCGATCCTGGCGATGTCCAGAGCGTCGGCGCGTGGCTGGAACCCGACGGACAGACCGGCGTCACGCGCACGTTCCGCTCGGACGGCGTCCCGACGGTGTCGTTCGAGTGGGAGCACGGCGGGTCGGCGCAGTTCGAGTACACTATTGCGGTTTGCGAGTACGATGACCCCGCCTATCTCGTCTGGGTCACGCCCGAGGACGGTAAGCCGACGATGGCCTCGCGACGACAGGCCAGCGGCGTAGTGCTCAGATTCAACGAGGCCGTGCGGGCGCCCGACGGGGACTGGTCCGAGACGTTCGTGATGACCGACGCCGATGGGCGTGAGTGGGCGCTGCTGGTCACCGTCCACGACAAGCGCGTTACGCTGAAGGCGCCGGAGCCGGGGGTCTTCACGCCAGGCCGCACATACACGGTCCGAGGGATCGTCTCCGATCGTCACGGAAACCTGACGGAGGTCCAGTTCACTGTCGTCACGAAGGGGAAGGCATGAGAATGCTGACGTCCTCGCTCTCACCGGCTCCACACCCGCCCTCTGCAGCGCTCGGTCCGTTCCTGAGTGCGCTCGTCGCCTGCTGTGCAGTTCTCTCGGCGGGATGCGGCGAGGACATGGACGCGGATCGCGCGCGCACGGAGCCTGCGTACGTCATCGGTATCAGGCCTGCGCCCGGCGCCACCATCTTCCCGGATGGCAAGGTGGTCGTCGTCTTCAACCGCGATCCCGGCCACGTCGAGTGCGAGGGAGGTCGTCTCGACCCGGACGAGCAGATGGGCACGGTGCGCACGTACCGCATGGACTGGGGCGCGACGATTTCGTTCACATGGCCCGACGACGGGTCGCTCACGGTGGGCTATTCGACGCTCGACTGCGTTGGTGAAGGCGGGGAGCCTACCCTCATCGCCGTGACCCCGGAGCAGGGAGGGTCGGCGTCGGCTCAGGAGCTGCAGGCGAACGGGATCGTGATGGAGTTCAACGAGCCGGTCGAGCCAGCTGAGGCCGGTTCGCGTGGCGCCTTCCTCATCGGCGACTCCAACGGCGAAGAGTGGCGCCCGACCGTCACGGCGGACGGCCACCGGATCACCGTGCGGGCGGCGCGGTCGGGGGTCTTCGTCCCGGAACGCACGTATCACGTGACCGGCTCGGTGTCTGATGCATCCGGCGCTTCGACGGTAATCAGCCTGACGTACCAGACCACCGACGGTGACGAGTGATGGCATCGCGCGTACGCCCACGGGAGCGCGCGGCCCGACGCAGCGCAGTATCGAGCTCGCTGGCCGCGTGTGTCGCGCTCGCCGTAGCTTGGGGATGCGGCGAGGCAGCCGTCGAGGACGAGCTACCCTTGGAGCCTGCCTACATCATCGGCATCCGGCCGGCGCCCGGCGACATCATCTGCGAAGGTCAGGACGTGATCGTCGTGTTCAACCGCGATCCGGGCCTGGCTCGCGCAGGCGGGGCCCGCCTCGACCCGGCACGCCAGAGCGGGCCCGTTCGGACGTTCCGCTCCGAGGGGTCTTCGACGGTGTCGTTTGCGTGGGGCGACGATGAGCAGCTCACGGTGGAGTACACGGCGCTCGTCTGCCATCCTGAGCCGCCGACACTCGAGGCTGTGACGCCGGGCGAGGGCGCGTCGGTGACGGCGCGGGCGCTGGAGGCGAACGGCATCGTCCTGGATTTCAACCAGTCCGTGGATCCGACCGGCAGCGTGTTCCGCATCGCCGACGAAGACGGCGACACCTGGGATCTCACGGTCGCCACGGACGGCAGCCGCGTGACGCTACGGGCGCCGCCCGGCGTGGTCCAACCCGGCCGCGCGTACACCGTCCGCGGCGTTGTGACGGATCTGGGCGGGAACGAGACGGAGATCTGGTTGACCTACGTGATCGCGGACCCGGACGCGTGACCGGATTGCCGTGGTACGGCGTCGGCGTTGATGGAGGCCTTGCCGTGAGGTATCGGCGCGCCCTGCGTTTCTTGCTCGCGTGTGGCGCCGTCGTCGCGGTTTCGGGATGTGGCGAGGCACCAAGCGAGGACGACCTGACGTTGGAGCCTGCCTACGTCATCGGTATCCGGCCCGCGCCCGGCGGCGTCATCTGCGAAGGGCAGGATATCGTCGTCGTGTTCAACCGCGATCCGGGCGACGCTCGCTGCGATGCGGCGCGGCTGTATCCAGACGTGCAAGCCGGCTCATTGCGCACGTTCTGGGCGACCGGGCGTGGCACGTTGTCGTTTGCGTGGGATAACGGCGGCGCTCTTGCGGTGGAGTACCACGTAGCCATCTGCGAATACGAGCCGCCGATGCTTGTCTCCGCGTTCCCTGACGATCGCGAGCCGGTCTCGCTCGATGCGCTGCAGGAACGAGGGATCGTCCTCGTTTTCGATGTCGAGGTCTATTCCGGCAGCGTCGACTGGGATGAGGCATTTGCCCTGACGGGCCCCGACGGCTGGGCGTGGGACGCGCCCGTAACCGCGGAAGGACGTCGAGTCACGCTAGGGCCGCCGGCGCCCGGCGTATTCGAAGCCGATCAGACGTACGGCCTGCGGGGCGTGGTGACCGATGATCGCGGGAACGAGACCGAGATATCTCTCACCATCGTGATCGCGGAGGACGACGAATGAGGAAGGTGCGATGACGTCGCGCTACCGGCGCTCGGGGCGCTTGAGGCGGCCCCAGGTTGTCGTGAGCTTTCCTCCCGCCTCGACGGCGGCCGACCCACCCGGGGTGAGGTCGTGACCGTTGCCCGACGCGTCTCGGAACGGCGTGGCTCCCTCGAATTGCCATAGAGCGATGGTGTTCCGGTCGACGCCGAGGCGCCGGGGCGGAATGTCGCCGGCCCTGTTGTATCGCAGCACGTCCGAGACGCGGATGTCGTCGACGAGGCCCTCGAACGCGGTAACGCGCGTCGCGTTCCGCACGCTGTAGTCGCGCTGAGGCAACCAGGGCGCCGGCGTGGCGATCCGCAAGTCGCGGGTGCCAGCCGGGAGCTCGATGCCGCCACCACCCTCGAATCTGTCGAGCTCCACGCGCCTCCTGTGCGCGCACCAACTGGCAGCTCCCGGTGGGCCCGAGTGCAGCTGCAAAGCGACGTGGAACCATTCGCCGACCGGCACGTTTCTGTCCCCGGCAGTGACTACTCAGCCTGATCTGGGACGCCCCCTGGCCGGGAGGTGTGTGTCTGGGTTAGGGTCTCGCCATGGCCCCTCTACCATCGTT
>NYZG01000152.1 GCA_002687025.1 Candidatus Poribacteria bacterium | reverse complement strand
TCTGCTCGCCGCACTCGCGCACGCCGCCGGTGGCGCGCGGCCCGCGTATTATGGGCGTGCGCTGCTCGTGCCGCGTCCAGTGGTCGCCGTCGGCGGACTCGGTGTGCAGGAAGTGGAGCGCGACTCCGGCCCGGCCCTGGTCTGTGCTGTTCGCCTTCGTGCAGTGAGGCGTGCCGTAGCAGAAGAATGCCACGCCACCCGCGTCGAGCTCGATGGGAATCCCGCTCTCGTCGTCGGGATCGAATCGGATGTGGTGATTGCTCAACGGGTCGCGGTAGTGCTCGTGGTGCGCTGTGAAGCTCCGCGGGATGACGTGGATGGTCCCGTTCGCAACCGTCGCGTCGTGTATCGCGATCCACATGGCCGTGCCGCGCAGTGGGTCGGCGATCTTGAAGTAGGCGTTGTCCTGGTGCCAACTGGTCCCGATGCCACGCCGCGCGGGCTTCCAGAATGCCTGGTCCAGGTGCAGGCGGAAGCTGTCGCCGATCAGCGCCTCGACGGCGTCGGCCACCTTCGGCGCAAAGGGCAGCGCCTGGTAAAGCGGGCTCTTGTCGTTCAGGGGGATGACCTGCAGGTTCTGCCGCTCGCCGTCGTCGGCCTTGGTCGCCCCATCGGCCTGCACGGCGACGTTCAGCGATCTCGCCTTCCCTTGCTCGTCGTATATGCGCGTCAGCTCGCGCCTCAGAGCCTCCAGCTCGCGAGACGTGAAGAACGGGTCGGCGAACGTGTAGCCCTCGACGCGGAACTGCTCCGTCTGGGCAGCTGACAGCGACATGGTCGCCCCTCCATCCTTATCCTCTGCGCGCGAGGGGCCCGCCGGGCCATCGCGTCGCCTCGCTCGGCGTCCGTAGCACGCCGCCCGCGGAGGCCGTTCAGGCCGAGTGGGCCGCAGCGGGCGCCTCTCCCTGCTCAAAGACGCCGATGCGTCGGTACCTCTCGTAGCGGTGCGCGACGATCTCCTCCGGCCCTAGAGCGGCCAGCACCCCCAGGTGGCGGCGAATGGTTCGGCGGACGCGGCGGAACGTCTCCGGCGGATCGCGATGCGCGCCGCCGGCCGGCTCGCGGATGATTTCGTCGATCACGTCGTGCTGTAGGAGGTCGCTGGCAGTCAGCTTGAGTCCCTCGGCGGCCTCGGGCGCGTGCTCTCCCGAGTCCTTCCACAGAATGCCGCTGCA
Source organism: Candidatus Poribacteria bacterium (assembly GCA_002687025.1). Classification (GTDB taxonomy): domain Bacteria; phylum Poribacteria; class WGA-4E. The sequence continues at coordinate 4,986 of NYZG01000152.1, read as the reverse complement.
CGCTTCGGGGGGAGCGACACAGTACACTGAATACTCCAGCATGAGCGCCACGTTCCCCATGGCGACCCCCAGGGCGCCGCCGCTACCCCCTTCGCCGACAACGACAGCGATGAGTGGCACGGGCAGCCCGGCCATTTCGTGCAGGTTCTCGGCGATGGCCGTCGCCTGGCCACGGGTCTCCGCGTTGACGCCGGGGTGCGCCGCAGGCGTGTCTACGAAGCTGATTATCGGCCGGTCGAACTTCACCGCGAGCTGCATCAGCCGGCGGGCCTTCCGGTACCCCTGCGGGTGCATCATGCCGAAGTTCGTGAGGATGTTCTCCTTGGTGTTCCGACCTTTCTGCTGCGACAGATACACGACCGGGCGACCCTCGAACCACCCGATGCCCCCGTGCAGGGCGGGGTCGTCGCCATCGACCCCATCGGTGCGCATCTCGACCCGATCCTCAATGAGCGCCTGCACGTAATCCGAGCCGCGCGGCCGCTGCGCATGCCTTGCCAGCCACACCTTCTGCCATGCCGTGAGTCCCTCGTACACTTCGTCTCGGGCGCGCTCGTAAGCTCGCTCCAGACGCCGCACGTCGTGATCAAGCGACAGGTCGGCCTCGGCGATGGTAGCGCGCAATTCGCTCAGCTTTGCCTCGACGGCAGCGAGGCCGTCTTCGAAATGGATGTCCGTGGGATCCACGCGGGCCTATGCCTTCCTGGCGAAGCGCTTGCCGGGGTACTGCCGCACGACTGACCTCATCTCGAGGAGGAGCAGCACTCCTCCTACCGCCCCGGCGGGCAGGCCTGTGAGCTGCACAAGCGCGTCTAGGTGTGTCGGCTCCGCGGAAAGCGCCTCCCACACGGCCGACTCGTTATCCGTGAGGTTGCTAGGGACGCGTTCGGCCTGCTCCGTCGCCGGGAGGTCGGCCTCCCCTTCCTTGCGGCTGGGCAGCGGCCGGCCGGTCGATGACGGCGCCTCGGGTAGCGCGAGCACCGCCTCGACCAACTCCTCCGCGGACGATACCGGCGTCGCGCCGTCCTGGATGAGCAGGTTCGAGCCGGCGGCCTCGTCGCAGTCGTCCCACGGCACCGCGAACACCTCACGACCCTCTTCCAGCGCACGGTGCGCGGTGATGAGCGCGCCGCTACGCTTCGGCGCCTGCACAACGAGCGTGGCGCGGCACATGCCGCTGATGATGCGGTTCCTTGACGGGAAGTTCCGCGCGGTCGGCGCCGCATCCATGCGCCGCTCGGAGATCAGCGCGCCCGACTCGGTGACGCGCTCCGCCAGGTCCGTGTTGCGCACGGGATACACCGTCGCGAGGCCGTTGGCCAGCACGGCCACCGTCCGTCCGTCGCCGTCGAGGGCTCCCAGATGCGCCTGCGTGTCGACGCCCTCCGCCAGCCCGCTGACGACCGTGAACCCACCCTCCGCCGCTCCCGCGGCTATCTCCCGCGCGCGACGTAGCGACGCTGCGTCTGCCCAACGTGACCCCACGATCGCGATCGACCGTTCCCCCTCGCCGAGGGAGCCCTTCACGTATAGCAGGGGCGGCGGATCGTAGATCTCCTTCAGAAGCCGGGGGTACGTCGGGTCGTCCTTGCGCACAAACGAGAGCCCTGGAGCGTGCAGCAAATCTTCCGCCTGTCCGAGCCCGCGCTCGCGCGCCTGCATCACGGCGACGACCAGGCGCGACGAGAGCCCGGCGCGTCTCAGCAGGGATTCGGGCGCCGACAGACACGACCGCGCGCTGTCGAAGTGCTCAAGGAGCTTGCCCAGCATCGTCGCGCCCACGCCGGGCACAAGGCTCAGCGTGATGAGCGCGCGCGTTTCGTCGTCCAGGCTCGTCTGGCCCACGGCCGTTATTTCGCCGCTTCGGCTTCGGCGGCGGCCTTCGCTGCGAGTTCCTCGTCGGTCAGATACCGATAGATCTCCAGCTCGTACACGATCCGGTCACCGGTGTCCGCGTTGTCCCCGCCGGCTCCCCCGCCTGCGAAGACAGACGAGGGCCGCCTGATTCGGAGGCGCGCTCCCTTGCCTACCACGTTCATGCCAACCGACGCGATGCGCGGGATGGGGTTTCGTATCCACTCACGCACCTCGACCCACTCGTCGTCGAGCGACAGGTACTCGACGGCGATCGTCATGCCCTGGGGCACCGGCATGTCGAGGTCCTTCGTCCGCGCCACGACCTTGTGGATGGGCCCCGCCTCCTTGAGCCGCACCTCCGCGACGCTGAGCTTCTCGTGCTCCATCCAATTCGGGTCGTTCTGGTCGTAGATGGGCGACCCGGTTTTGGCGCTGGTGAATTCGTTGCCGTCGTTGATGAGGGGCTTGTTTGCGACGCCACCGTTCTCCTGCAAGGCGAGGTTCTCACTCAGCGTCCCGGACGCCGCGCCGATGATGGCCGCGCACCCCGCGACCAACGCCGAGGACACCAGCGCGCCGGCGACGAGTAGAAGGGCTTTCTTCCGCATCGCTACACACTCCCATGTTTGCGCCTCGCGCCGTTCCGTTCGAAACGACTCAGGCAAAGGATCAGCCGTCCGACCATTCCCACTGCGTTCCGTCGCGGGTATCCAGGAGCTGCACGCCGGCCTCTGCGAGCGCATCGCGAAGCGCGTCGGCCGTGTCCCACTCCGTCCGTTCGCGGGCCTCTATCCGCAGGGCTGCCACCAGCTCCACTATCGCCGAGCACGCGACGGCCTCGTCGACGGCCGGGTCGAGTTCCCAGCCGCTGGCGTCGCGACCGTCTTGTAGCGCGATGCCCGAGGCGCCCAGGGCGTCTCGGACGCGATCGGCCGTCCCCCAGTCCTTCGTCTCACGCGCGTCGTGCCTCAGGTTGACGGCGACTCGCACAAGGCGACTCAGACGGGCGGAGTCGTCGCCACGCTCGCCGCCGCGGATACCGAGCACGTTCCCCATCACGTCTTCGAGGAACGCCGCTGCCGTCGCCATCGCGCGTCGCGCGTCCTCGGTCGGCTCCGCGTTCTCGTCCACGAATCGGTTCGCGGCGTGCGCGAATTCGAACAGCACGCCGAGGCCGCCCGCGAAGTTGAAGTCCTCGTCCACCATCGCGGCGAACCGTTCCGCCGCCGCCCTGGTCGTTGCCACCAGCTCGATTGCGGCCCCGTCGCCGAGGACCTCGTCCGCTGCTGGCCCGTGGGCGTCGGCCGCCGCCCTGAGGGCCGCCAAGCAGCGGTTCAGGCGTCGCGCCGACGCGATGTTCTCGGCGATAGCTTCCGGCGTGTAGTCCAACGGCTTACGGTAGTGCGTCGACAGATAGAACAGCCGGATGGCCTCGGTTGGGTATTGCGCGGTCGCATCGCGAACGGTGATGAAGTTGCCCAGCGACTTGCCCATCTTCTCGCCGCCTACGCGGAGAAGCGCCCCGTGCAGCCAATAGCGCGCGAATGGCGCGCTGGTCGCCTTTTCGCTCTGAGCAATCTCGTTCTCGTGATGCGGGAACACCAGGTCGGCCCCTCCCGCGTGGATGTCCACCGTTGCTCCGAAGTACTTCATTACCATCGCGGAGCACTCGATATGCCAGCCCGGCCGGCCGCGGCCCCACGGGCTCTCCCACCACGGCTCGCCGATCTTCGCACGCTTCCACAGCGCGAAGTCACGCGGGTCACGCTTCTCCTCGTCGACACCGATCCGCGCACCGGCGCGCACATCGTCGGCCGAGCGGTTCGACAGCTTGCCGTACTCGTCGAACGAATCCACGCTGTAGTACACCCCACTCGACGTCTCGTAAGCCGCGTCGCCGTCCATGAGCTGCGTGATGAGCGATTGCATCTCCGGCACGGTTTCGCTGGCGCGGGGCGCGATGTCTGGCGGCAGGACGCCCAGCGCGGCCATGTCCGCCGCATACTCATCGGCGTACGTGGCGGCCCACTCCAGCGCGTCCGCGTCGTTCTCCTTCGCCCGCTCGATGATCTTGTCGTCGATGTCGGTCACGTTCTGCGCGAAGGTGACGTCGAAGCCCCGGTGCGTAAGGTACCGGCGTATGACGTCGAATGTCACGAACGTGCGCGCGTTGTGGATGCCCTGGTAATCGTAGACCGTCGGCCCACAACAGTACATGTTCACCTTCCCGGGAGTGAGAGGGACGAACTCCTCCATCCGCCGAGTCAGTGTGTTGTGGACGCGTATTGCCATGTCGCTTCCCCTACGCCACGTCGCGCTCTACTAGCGTCGCGATCGCGGTCGCCTCTATCGCCTGTCTCGTGCCGACGGGCCCAACTCCTTCGCCCGTCTTTGCCTTGACGTTCACACGCCGTTCCGGCAGCCTCAAAGCCGCCGCCAGCCTCGTCCGCATCTCAGGTATGTGGGGAGCCATCTTCGGGCGCTCCGCGTGGATGGTGCTGTCGACGTTCACGATCTCGTGGTCCACCTCGACGAGGCCCCTCACCCGTCTCAGCAAGTCGATGCTGTCCGCGTCGGCGTACTGCGGGTCCGTGTCCGGGAAGTGTGTGCCGATGTCTCCAAGGCCCGCCGCCCCGAGCAGCGCGTCACAGATGGCGTGCACAAGAGCGTCTGCGTCGGAATGTCCGGCGAGCCCGTGCGAGTGCGGCACGTCTACGCCGCCGATAACCAGGCGTCTGCCCTCCACAAGCCGATGGCTATCATAGCCCAGACCCGTACGGATTGCTAACAGATGACGGTCGGTCGGGGCGCTCAAGGCGCCGCGCCGGGCTGCCCGAGCGTGAGCAGGTATTCCGCCATCGGCAGATCGTCCCGGGTGGTCACTTTGATGTTTCGCCGGTCGCCCATGACGAGTTGCACAGGCCGCCCAAGGTGCTCGATGAGCGACGCGTCGTCCGTGGCGCTGATGCCTTCGTTTCGCGCTCTGACATGGGCGTCCACGAGCAGGTCGAGTCGGAACGCCTGGGGCGTCTGGATGCTCCACAGCCACTCCCGGTCGACGCTCCCGATCACGCGGTGTTCGCCGTCCCCGCGCTTGAGGGTGTCGGTGACCGGCACGGCGACCGTGGC
>NYZG01000151.1 GCA_002687025.1 Candidatus Poribacteria bacterium | reverse complement strand
GTTCTTCGCCGTTGGCTTCGAGACTACGGCGCCCGCCAACGCCATGGCGGCGTATCAGGCGAAGCGCGAGGGGATCGACAACTTCTCGCTGCTCGTGTCGCACGTGCTCGTGCCGCCGGCGATGGAGGCCATTCTTTCCTCACCGACGAACCGCGTACAGGGCTTCCTCGCCGCCGGTCATGTATGCACGGTCATGGGCTATGCGGAGTACGAGCCGCTCGTGCGACGCTACGGCGCGCCGATCGTTGTGACCGGTTTCGAGCCGTTGGACATCCTGCACGGCGTCCTGATGTGCGTCCAGCAGCTCGAGGACGGCAGGGCCGAGGTCGAGAACCAATACACGCGGTCCGTGCGACGCGACGGGAACGCGCCGGCTCGCGGCATGATCTCGGAGGTATTCGAGGTGATCCCGCGGAAGTGGCGAGGCATCGGTGAGATCGCGGATAGCGGCCTGGCTCTGACGGAGGCATACGCCGCGTTAGACGCCGAGAGGCGCTTCGGCGTCGCGGACGTCTCGGTCGACGAGCCCGACGAGTGTGTTAGCGGCCTCGTGCTTCAGGGCGTGCTGAAGCCGGACGGGTGCGCGGCGTTTGGTGACGCGTGCACGCCGGAATCGCCCCTTGGGGCCACGATGGTCTCCTCCGAGGGCGCCTGTGCCGCCTACTACCGTTACCGGCGGCTCGCGCCGACGGCATAGCGAGGGCACATGTCAGCCAACTTCGCCTGCCCCATCCCCATCGACGAGTACCCCTACGTCCTGCTTGCCCACGGCGGGGGCGGGAGGCTCACGCACGCCCTTATCGAGAAGATGTTCGCCCCGACCTTCGGCGATGACGGGCCGGAGCGTCGTCACGACGGCGCTTCGCTCACGATCGGCGGCGCCCGGCTCGCGTTCACGACGGATTCGTACATCGTGGACCCTCTGTTCTTCCCGGGGGGTAACATCGGTTCGCTCGCCGTCACCGGGACCGTGAACGACCTCGCGATGTGTGGCGCCCGCCCTCTGTACCTCAGCGTCGGCATGATCGTCGAGGAGGGCCTGCCGATGGACACGCTGTGGCGCGTGACCCGGGAGATGAAGCTCGCGGCGGACGCTGCCAACGTCACCATCGTCACGGGCGACACGAAGGTAGTGGACCGGGGCAAAGGTGACGGTCTGTTCGTGAACACAGCGGGAATCGGCGTCCGAGAGACAGGCGCCGATATCTCGCCGTCGGCCGTGCGGCCGGGTGATGTCGTGCTGCTCAGTGGGGATATCGGTCGTCACGGCATGGCGATCATGGCCGTCCGCGAAGGGCTGGAGTTCGAGACGACTATCGAGAGTGACTGCGCGCCGCTCGCCGACGTCGTGCTCGCGCTCCTGAACGCGGGCATCGACGTGCATTGCCTGCGCGACCTCACGCGCGGAGGACTGTCTAGCGCGCTTGTCGAGATCGCTGAGTCGGCGGATGTCCACATCGGTGTCCGCGAGGCGGGAATCCCCGTGTTGGAGGACGTGCGGGGAGCTTGCGAGATACTGGGTCTGGACCCCATGTACGTGGCGAACGAGGGCCGCTTCATCGCCTTCGTCCGGCACGACGACGCGGCCGCCGCGCTCGACATCATGTCCCGACACTCCGTGGGCGGCTCGCCCGCGCGCATAGGCGAAGTGACCGATCGGCATCGGGGCTTGGTAACGGTGGTCGGTCAGATCGGCGCGGAGCGCGTGCTGGACATGCTCAGCGGCGAGCAGCTCCCCCGCATCTGCTGACGGAGCCGGCGGCGCAGCGCCCGCGAATCGCACGAGACACGGCCTCGTCGACCAGCCGTGCTTTCCGCCCGTGCGGCATTGGGAAACGGGCCTGCGGTGGCTAGTTTTGGCATGAAAAGGGCTTGGTGAGACGGGAAGGTCTCCACTGCATGCCATGCACGCGCGCGTCCGTGACGGTCGCACTCGGGTTGTCGATCACATGTGCCACGGTGGCCGGAGCCGATGAGGGCACGGTCGTCATCGAGAAGCTCGACAGCCCGGCGGTAGCCACGAATCGAGTCGACATCACGAGCGTTCGGCGAGTGTTCGTGTATCTCCCACCCGGGTACGCAGACACGACGCGATCCTACCCGACGCTGTATTGGAGTCCAGGCTGGCAGACGCCCGCGAGTCGTGAGTACATCCCCTACCTGAACGCCGCGATATCCAGCGGCCGCATCCCGCCGACGATCGTGGGTCACTTGGACGTCAGTGAGGGCGTCATCATGATGAACTCGGACGTGTTCGGCGCGTGGGAGGATTTCCTGACACAAGAGCTCGTGCCGTACATCGATGGCGAGTACCGCACCGTGGCGCACGAGCGTGGACGTGCGCTCATGGGGCATTCGAGCGGCGGGTATGCGGCAATACTGCTCCCGCTGAGGTACCCCGGCATCTGGGGCGCCGTCGGCCTGAACGACGCGTCCCTGTGGGCCGGCTGCACCGCCGCCCTGCCGTACGACATGCCGAACTACTTCGGCCAATACGACGGTCTGCGCAGCTATACCCGGGCGTGGACGCAGATCGCGATCGCCATGACGCCCAACCCCCAGTCCCCGCGACTGTTCGACACGCCCGCGACGGCCGACGACTACACGCAGGCCAAGGCGACGTGGGACGCCCATTGCCTCTGGCGGCCCGCCACGGCTCGGGCCCAGGTCGAGGCGCTCTCGCGGCTGTCGAAGATCGCGATCGTCATACCGACCGACCTGGTGAACACGAATCGCATGTACGGCCTCCTTTTCACGCGCGCGCTCGACGATATCGGCATCGAGTACGCCGCGCTCGAAATGCCCGGCACGCATGGCGGCGATCGCCCCAGCCGGTTCATCGCACTGGCCGAAGAGATCCTGCCCACGCTCCGCCAAGGTCACCCAACCGCGGCACGTTCGCGCCTAGACACGTGGGCGAGCATCAGGACATCGCGGTAACGGCGCCGTCGGTGCATTCGCGTTGCCGCCGGGCGCTCGACAGACCCGACAGATAGCGCGACGAAGCGTGGCTGCGGCCCTGGCGCTCGTGCGTCTCAGCGGCTATCCGTTGACTGTAACGAACGGATCGCGGAGCGATGCACTTGAGTGTGTCGTGCCGGGGCTCCGGCGAGGCGCACATACCGGTTCCTGGAGCCATGTGCCACGCGACTCAAGCCTCCCATGGAGGGGTTGCCAGAGACAGACCGTATATTGCACGTGCTCGCGGAGGCGTACGGCGAATTGCAGGTGGCGCCGCCGGATACAGTCGGCGACCGCCGTGCGAGGACCCGTAACGTCGGAGGCGGACTGGGCAGCTGATGTGCAATCAGGAGATCTGTCATGGACGCTACATACACCTCAGTTATCCCGGCAATCGAGACGGCCGAGCCGGCTGCGAAGCAGCCGGAGCCAACGGATGCGCGCGCCGAAAGGCGATCCTCAGACCCGGTAGTGTCCGCGTACATTCGCGACATATCGAAGGCCGCGCTGCTCAGCGCGGAGGAGGAGCTGTTGCTCTTCTCGGCCCTGGCCGAGTCGCGGGCAATGGCCGTTGAGACCCTATTCCCCGTAGAACACCACCTTGGTGAACCGGACCGCAAATCCCTCCACGCAGACACATTGCGCTATGAGGAAGTCGACGGTGCGTGGCGCGCTCTGCCGGCCACCGGCCTGGAGGCGTTAGGGCGCGAGGGCTCGGTAAGGGTGCAGCGCGCGTTGACGTCGTGGGCCGCGGCGCGTGACCGGATCGTGCGGGCCAATCTTCGTCTCGTCGTCTACGTGGCCAAGCGGTACCACGACGCGGACATGTTCATGGACCTCATCCAGGAGGGAAACCTGGGGCTCATCCGCGCCGTGGACAGGTACGATCCCGCCCGGTCCGCGCGATTCGGGCCGTATGCCGCGATGTGGATCCTCCAAGCCGTCGGTCGCGGCCGTTCCAAGATGAAGCACGCGATCCACGTGCCGGCGTACCGTCGCCAGCAGCTAAGGCGCTTCGAGAACCGATGCCGCACGGAGACCGACTCGTCGTCCGAGGACATCGCGCGCGCGATGGGAACATCGGTGGACGAGCTGGAGCGGCTGGAGGCGTTGGACGTCGGCCCCGTGTCGCTCGACTTCCTCGGCGCCGAGGAAGCCGACGCGCAGATCGTCGAGGGGATGACATCACTGCCGGACGGACCGGACGAATTGGCGCTCGCGGCGGAGGACCGTGAAGGCATGCAGCGCGCCCTGGATACGCTGCCCGAACGCGAGGCGCGCATACTCCGCTGGCGATACGGCGTCGGCACGGAGATGCAGACCGTCAGGGAAATTGCGACACGGTTGGACCTGAGCTGCGAACGCGTGCGGCAACTCACTCAGCGCGCGATGGGCCGTCTGCGAGAGTCGGAGTTGGCCGGTCAGTTGGTGCGCGTCTAGGTTCGTTCTGTGCGAGGGCGTTGCGGCTCTGCGCGCCCTCGCCTACGTCTGTTCGCCCAGGATCTCGTCTTCCAGGGCCTGGAGCTTGGGTGACATCAGCCGCCAGGCGCGGCCCAGACTCGGCGAGTGTCTGCCGCCCGCCGCCGGGTCAAACTCGTTCCCGAAGCGTCGAGCCAGCCACCGCTTGTCGTACTTTGGGCGGAGTCGGCGAAGCTCGCTCTTGGGATTCGCTCCCTCAACGTCGGCAGGGACGCTGTATTCGGCGTCCTCGAACACCGTGTTGACCGCGTTGGCGTCCGCGAGATACCAGCTCTCCAAGCCTCTGACCGCGACGCATATGAACACGTCGTCGTCCTCCTTCGCCGACCGTCGCACGTCCTCGGGGAAGCGGTCTAGGACGCGACGGACACACGCGTCCCGGTCGATGTCCAAGAGGAAGAACGTCGCGCGGTATCCGTCGTCGCGATGGCTCGCGACCAGATCGCTGGACCGCGCAATGAGCCTACCCCGGTCGCGAGTGACGACGATCTCCACGCGGTGCTCGCTCGCCCCGTAGAGACGTGCCAGCAGCCTGCGCCAGAAGTCGTCATCCGAGGGCCCCTCGACGACGAGGGCGATCTCGCGCATCAATCAGGCACGCCCCCGAAACGCCCCTGCTGCCAGAGCTCGCCTAACGTGAAGCGCTCCAGGAATCTCTCCACGTCTTCACGGTGCGAAGCACGCCGCACCTTCGTCATGCCTTCGGCTTTTTCGACGATGACGACCTCCTCCGCCTTTGCCGCGTCGACAACCACCGGGCTGTGGGTCGTTAGGAGCACCTGACCAGTCTCGGCGAATTCGCGGAAGTTCTCGACAAGCTCGGCAATCAGCCACGGGTGGAGCCCCCGCTCGGGCTCCTCAATACAGGCTGCCATCGCGGGCAGCTCGTCCTTGAGCGGCCCCGACGCGAGGACGCCGTGGTAGCAGAGCAGGCGCAATGTCCCGTCGGAAACCTGAGTTGGGCCCATGCGGGTGTTAGCGCTATCTTCCCCAACACGGAAGGTCACGTTGCCGTCCGACGTCTCCTCGGTCACGATGTCGGTGAAGCCCGGCACGGCGCTAGACACCGAGTCGCGTATGGTAGACATGGCTTCTGCCGCATCGTCCGCACGGCCGATCCGGTGAAGGACAGACGCGAGGTTCCCGCCGTACCTATTGAGCGCATCCTGCGTGACCGGCGAGGGCATCCGGGCGATGCCCGGGACGATGTCGTAGATGCTCAGGCGGAGCACGCATTGGTGCAGAAGCCAGAGATCGGGGGAGCCAACAGTGAAGGCAGGCACGCCCGATCTGTCGTGATCGGCGGTTGGCGCGCGTAGTGTGCGGCCCTCGGTCAGGACGGCCTCAACGCCGTTCGGGAGTTGCGCTTCACCCCAGTACGCCTCTACCTCATCCTTCGTCCGACGGAACGGTGTCAGCTCACGTGTCGCGCCAGCTTCAGATCCTGCGACCTCCCACCCGCATGTCGCTGCCTCGCGTACGATGCGCGGCGGGTCATGACCTCGTCGTGGCAGTTCGACCGACAACGCATACCGCAAGTAGGTGAAGCGACCCGGCCCTACATACTCACGCCCCTCGTGTGGCGTGAAGGTCAGAACGAACTCCGCGACATCTTCGCCGCCTGCCTTGCCTGCCTGACACACGACGCAGTCGGCGCCGTGGCGTGCATCGACCGCCGCGCCCAGTCCCTGCACGAAGACGTCCTTGACGAACTGCAGCGCATCAAGGATGTTCGACTTGCCGCAGGCATTGGGCCCGACAAGCACCGTCAGCGGCGTCAGTTCGAGCTCCAGTTCGCCGATGCTGCGGAAGTTCGAGACGCGGATGTGCTTGAGTATCACGGCGCGGGCCCTTGCGAGGTGACGGACACAGGCGCACGGACATCCTCACACGCAGCAGAACCACATGCAACGGCCAGACGCAATGCCCAGCGGACACGGCCGTGCTGTCAGTCCGTCTTCGGCGGCTCGCCGCAGCGTTCGAGCAGCTTGGCCCAGTCCTCGTCCACCGTGTCCTGGATCGTGTCGAGAACCGGGCCGCCGCCGTTCTTGAAGAGGTGGTCAAACCGCCGCTGCCGCTTGAGCCAGTCGGCGACATCCGGCTTTCGCCGCGGACGGTAGGACAGATTCCACTCGCCCTCGTCCACCTCGAAGAGCGGCCACACGCACGTGTCGACGGCCATCTTCGAGATGTTGATGCCCTCTTCCATCGGGTATCGCCACCCGCGATGGCACGGTGCGAGGATGTTGATGAAGGCGGGGCCTTCCTTGTCCATCGCCTTCTTCACCTTCGTCGCGAGGTCGCGCCAGCTGTGCGGCGACGCCTGCGCCACATACGGCACGCTGTGGGCGACCACGATGTCCGTCATGTTCTTCGGGCGCTGCGTCTTGCCGAGCGATCGGCGTCCGGCGGGCGACGTCGTTGTGGACGCGCCGTAGGGCGTGGCGCCGGAGCGCTGAATGCCCGTGTTCATGTAGGCTTCGTTGTTGTAGCAGACGTAGAGGAAGTCGTGGCCGCGTTCCAGCGCGCCCGACAGCGCCTGCAAGCCGATGTCATACGTCCCGCCGTCCCCGGCGAAGGCGATCGTCTTCACCTTCCTGGGGATGGCGCCCTCATCGCCCAGCACCTTCAGCGCTCGCTCGATCCCGCTGGCCGTCGCCGCGACGTTCTCGAACGCGCTGTGGATGAACGGCGTCTGCCACGCCGTGTACGGGTAGATAGTCGTCGTGACTTCCAGGCAGCCGGTCGCGCTCGTCGTCACGACGGGGCGATCGACCGCGTGCAGCACCTGGCGCACAGCGTTGACGCCGAGGCATCCGGCGCACGCCCGGTGACCCCCGGCGATCAGTTCGGGTGTTTGCGTGAGTTCGCGCAGTTTTATTGCCATGTGGCGTTCCTACTCCTCATTCCCGCGTAGGCCGACGTACCGCACGGTCGCCTTCGGCGCGCCCGTCTGCGCGACCTCCGCGGCCTCCTCGATGACGCCCTCGAAGTCCGCGATGGTGATGTCCCGCCCGCCCAGGCCGTAGACCGCGTTGTACAGCGGCGGCGCCCGTCGGCCGGTTACCAGACTCGCCGCGACATCCGCCGCCAGCGGCCCCATAGGGGCGCCCATCGCGAGCGAGCGATCGAGCACGCAGATCGCGCGCGTGCGAGACAGCGCCTCGGCGACCTCGACGCGCGGGAAGGGCCGGAACATGCGCACCTTCAGCAAGCCCACGGCGATCGCGCGCTCGCGCATGATGTCGATGGCGTCCTTCGCCGTGCCCGCGGCCGACCCAAGCACGACCAGCGCTACCTGGGCGTCGTCCAGTCGGTAAGACTCAAGCGCCTCGTGTCTGCGGCCGGTCAACTCGGCGTATTCGTCGGCGACCTGCTCCACGAAGCGCGGGGAGTTGTCCATCGCTTCGGCCTGCTGGCGCTTCACGTCCATGTAGAAGTCGGGTAGGACGATCGCCCCGTATGTCATCGGCTGGTCGAAGTTACTCAGCGACTTCTTCGGGCGGTAGATCCCGACGAACTCCGAGACCTGCTCGTCGGTCAAGATCGACAGCACCTGGGTCGTGTGGCTCGTGATGAAGCCGTCCTGCACAGTCATGACAGGCAGGCGCACCTGGTCGTGTTCGGCGATGCGCGTCGCCATGATGCCGTTGTCGTAGGCTTCCTGCGCGGTCTCCGCGAACAGCATGATCCAGCCCGTGTCGCGCATGCCCATCGCATCGGAGTGGTCGCAGTGGATGTTGATGGGGCCGCCCAGGCTGCGGCTGACGAGCATCGTCGATATGGGGAGGCGATAGCCCGCGGCGATGTAGAGCATCTCCCACATCAGAGCGAGGCCGTTCGCGGATGTCGCAGTCATGGCGCGCACGCCCGTGGCCGACGCTCCTATGACGGCGCTCATCGCGCTGTGCTCGGACTCGACGAGTATCAGCTCCGTCTCGGATTCGCCGTCGGCGACGTACTGCGCGAACTGCTGCATCAGTTCGGTCTGGGGGGTTATCGGGTATCCGGCTACGACGTCGGGCCGGACCTGCTTCATCGCGAGTGCTCCGGGTTCGTTGCCGGTCATGGCTACTCGCCCAGTGTCGGGCCTCATTGTGGAAGCTCCTGTGTATCGGGAGCCATCACCATCGCGTCCTGCTTCGGGCATTCGTAGGCGCAGATGCCGCATCCCTTGCAGTGGTCGTAGGCGACGCCCGTTACCTTCCCGTCGTCGAGGTCGATCGCGGAGTCCGGGCAGAAGACCCAGCACAGGAGACAGTGCGTGCACGTGACGGCGTCGAAGATCGGCTTGTCTGAGCGCCACCCGCCCGTCACGTAGTTCTCCGACGTGCCGCCCTGAGGCACCGTGCCTCCCGCGGGCAGATCTCGCCATCGGTCCTCCCAGTGCCACTCGCCGGCCTTGTGTATTTCTCGTTGAACCGCCGGAGCATACGGCTGAATGGCGTGCTGTCTCTCGACGGTCATATCTGCGTCACCTCCTCGTACGCGCGCCGCATAGCGGCGACGTTCCCGGCCACGACCTTGGGCGGGAGTTTCTTGCCCAGCTTGGCGCTCATCGCCTGAATGACCGTCTCCAAGGGCAGGGCGCCCGTCGCCTTCAGCATCGCGCCCACCATCGGGGTGTTAGGGATCGGCCGGCCGATCTCGTCTACGGCGATGCCGTTGGCATCCAGCACGTAGCATGTGGCTCCACCGACAGCGGCGCTCAACGCATCCGCCCGGTCGCTTCCGGCAGTCGCCGTCGCGTTGATGATGAAGACCGTGCCATCCCCTGCCCCTTCGGCGATGTCGACCGTCTCTAGGAGCGTGTCGTCGAGCACGATGACGATGTCGGGGTCGGTTACGGCGGTGTTGCGGCGGATCGGCCGGTCCGACACGCGGTTGAATGCCCGAATCGGGGCTCCCATGCGCTCCGGCCCATACTCGGGGAACCCCTGGGCGAAGTAACCCGCGTCGACGGCGGATTCCGCCAGGAACGTGGACGCCGTCTTAGCCCCTTGCCCGCCCCGGGCGTGCCACCGGATTTCGGTGGCCTGCGCGACGCCCGG
>NYZG01000150.1 GCA_002687025.1 Candidatus Poribacteria bacterium | reverse complement strand
GTGTATGTGAGTCAGTATCCAGACGACGTAACCAGCAAATTTGCCTATGCAGCACTACTGATTGAAATAAGAGAGCTCGAATATGGACCGCCAGCGCCCGACGACATCCCGCTGATTCTGCGCCTGAGGGAAGAACTGCGGCATGAACACAGCGGACGCCCCCGTCTCCTGGAATACGTGGAGCCACTTCACCATGGCGATGTATCGGTCGGGCAAGTCCGCGTCGTGATCGTAGATGCCTCCCCGGTTGGCCGGCGAGGCGAAGTGGTTCGTGAAATAGAACGGCACGTTCGCGTCGGGTCGCAACCCGTGCACCCGCCGGACGATCTCGTCCCACCGCTTGTTGTAGGGATAGCGGGAGAAGTCGTCGCCCAGGAGGAAGCCCTTCAGGTGCCGGTCTCCGACGCCGTCGATCCCGTCGAGGAAGCGCTTTGCCATGGTGACCACGTTTCCGACGGACCAGTCGCGTCCGTTCACGAGGTTCCACATCGGGCGGAACACGAGCGTCGTGAGCGGCCCGTTCGGGTGGTCCATGCTCGCGCGCTCTACCTCGTCCAACCACTCCATCGACCAGCGCGCCTCCGCGGCCGGATCTTTCTCACCGGCCCTGGGACTTGTGACGGCGCCCAGGTAGCTGTGGACCGCGGACGCCGGATACGTCCGATGCAACGCGCGCCGGAGCGCCGGGGTGAACGGCTCGTTGAACCCCCAGAGCCCGATCGACGGAAACCTGGACCTCACGAGGCGGAGCGTCGGCTTCGCGGCGGCCTCCTCCGTGGGTGGGAAGACGCCGGGCCGAGGCGGTGGTGGCGCCGGAGGCATCGGCCGGGTCTGCGTCGCCAGGAGTCTGGCCAGGGCCGCCGCTACGGCGCGTCCATGGGTCGCAAAGATGTACGAGAGCGTTCTCACGCGCAGGCTTCCATGCGAGTGTCCAGGTCTCCGAGCGTCGGTCAGAGCATCACGCGCCCAGCGGTTGACACCCCCCTGCCAGCGACCCACCATACTACGCATACGCGGAAGGTAACGCCAGATCGTATCCGTAGGGGGCGCGCAGCATGGCGGCACGAGCTACCAAGACAGTATCGAACAAGCCCGAGATTACCGGCATCGAGCTGGACGCCGAACAGCGCGGCAAAGTGATCGACACCGCCATATCGCAGATCGAGAAGCGGTATGGTAAAGGCACGATCATGAACCTGACGCAGGCGAACATCGACGCGATCGAGGTGATACCGACAGGGGCGCTCTCGCTGGACTTGGCGCTGGGCGTCGGCGGCGTGCCGCGCGGCCGAGTCGTCGAGGTTTACGGCCCCGAGTCCTCCGGTAAGACGACGCTCTCCCTTCACGTCCTCGCGGAGGCCCAAAAGACCGGCGGCGTTGCGGCGTTCATCGACGTGGAACACGCCTTCGACCGCTTCTGGGCGAAGAAGCTCGGGGTGGACCTCGACTCGCTCCTCTTCTCGCAGCCGGACGACGCCGAACAGACGCTGGAGATCGTCGAGACGCTCGTGCGCAGTGGCGCGGTGGACTGTATTGTCGTCGATTCCGTGGCGGCCCTGGCGCCGCGCGCCGAACTCGCCGGAGAGATGGGCGACTCGCACGTCGGCCTCGTGCCGCGGCTGATGTCTCAAGCGTTGCGGAAGCTGACGGCCGTGATCAGCAAGTCCAGGACGTGTGTCATCTTCATCAACCAGGTGCGAGAGAAGATCGGCGTGGTCTACGGGAACCCGGAGACGACACCCGGCGGGCGCGCGCTCAAGTTCGCCGCCACCGTGCGCATGGAGATACGTCGCGGCGAGCCCCTCAAGGTTGGCACGGAAACGGTCGGCTATCGCACGCGCGTGCGCGTGATCAAGAACAAGGTCGCCCCGCCATACACGCAGGCGGAGTTCGACATGGAGTTCGCCGGCGGCATCACGCGCGAGGGCTCCATCCTCGACGTCGCCTCCGACTACGACATCGTCGACAAGGCGGGTGCGTGGTTCTCCTACGGCGAGGAGCGGCTCGGGCAAGGACGCGAGAACGCCAAGGCGTTCCTGCGCGACAACCCCGAGATCACCGAGGAGATCGAGGAGAAAGTGCGCGACATCGTGACCACGGCGCTCCTGGGCGAGAAGATGGAGGAGCAGGCCGAGGAGGACATCGCGGCGCGCATCGCCGCCGAGAAGGAAGAGGCCGACGACGACCTCGCGGATCTCGCCGATGTCCTGGACGAAGCCAACGTATAGGCCGACTACAACACACGCCATTCGAGGATGCCCGCCGAGACGCCCTCTCGCAGTTGAACGGAGAGGCGTAGCGCGCGGGCATCCACGGGCTCGAACGTCACCCGGTTGAGAATGTCGGCGTGGACGCCGTAGCCGGAGCCGGTCTTCACGGGTCGCCAGTCGTCCCCATCGGGCGACCATTCCACCGCCCATGATTCCGGCAGGTGACACTGGCCTCGGCCTTCGTCAGCGAACCAATACACCTCGACGCCCGATACGTGCCGCGTCTCCGGGAACGTGAGGCTGACCCACTCCAGGGCGCCCTTGCGGTCCCACCACGTGAACCGAGGGGCGGAGGCGTCGTCCGACGCGTCGGGCACGATGCCGTCCGTGAGCGCTTCGAGGTGGCCGTTCACGTGCGAGGCGGCCGGCGCGGCGTCGCTCGCGACGCTCGGCGCATATCGGCCCTGAGCGAGTCCGGTGGTCTCCGGGAACCACACGGTCATCTCGGAGGCGTCCCGGTTGTCCCACGCGTAGTAGGGGATCGCGACAAGGTCGACTTCATCGTCGTCCGCGCGCTGCCGGTAGAGATGACCGTCCCAGTCTGCGACGGGTCGCCGCGAAGCCGACCCTGTGACCACGGTGACCCCACCCAGCCGATCGGGTTCGTGTCGCGAAGCCAGTGGCGCGTCACGCGGCAGGGCGATGTCCCTCACCGAGCCGTCGTTGTCTACGCCCTCGGCGCAGTAGGTGATGGGCCCGCGCCGTAGCGCGACGCGTCCCCGGTCGGCTTTGACCTGCGGGTGCGCGACGATCCGGTCGACGGGCATCGGCATGTCGATCTCGACCACGTCGCCCTTCTGCCACTCGCGTTCTATGCGGACGTAGCCGTCCTGCGACGTCTGCGTCTGCGCCGCTTCGTTCACCTTGATAGTCTCGCCGGAGCACCACCCGGGGACGCGCACGTTCAGCGCACACGTCACGGGCTCGGCGGAGTTCATGGTTATCCGCACGCGCCCGGACCACGGGTAGTCGGTCTCCTGCGTGATCTCGACGTCTTGACCGGCGACGCGCATCATGGCGCGGCTCCCGACGAACAGGTTCACCCAAACGGCGTTCTCTGACGTCGCGTAGATGTACCCCGGCACACGCGGGACGAAGCGCACGACGTTCGACGGGCAGCAGGCGCACCCGAACCACGGCTGCCGGTGATGATGCCCGTGGCTCCCAAGCGGGTTGACGTAGAAGAAGTCGTCGCCGGCGAGCGAGATGCCAGACAGGAAGCCGTTGTACAGGCTCTGCTCGACGACATCCATGTACGCGCCGTCGCCGTGGAGTCGGAACATGCGGTGGTTCCACAGCGCCGTCGCGATGGCCGCGCACGTCTCGGCATAGGCCGAGTCGTTCGGCAGGTCGTACGGGACGGTGAACCCTTCGTTGTGCGCGGACGGGCCGACGGCGCCGGTGATGTACGTCTTGCCGAGGGCGACATCGTCCCAGATGCGGTCGAGCGTGGCGAGAAGCGCGGGGTCGGGCGAGTGCCGCACGATGTCCGCCACGGCTGCATAGAGGTACATCGCGCGGACGGCGTGGCCTTCAATCGAGTCCTGCTCGCGGACGGGCGCGTGGTCCTGCGCGTACTGGCGATCGTTGGCTCCGCGCTCGTCGATGAAGAATGTGGCGAGGTCGAGATAGCGGCGTTCGTTCGTGAGTTCGTAGAGCTTGACGAGCGCGAGTTCGATCTCCTCGTGGCCCGGGACGCCGGAGCGCTTGCCGGGGCCGAAGATGCCGTCGATGTGGTCAGCGAATCTCACGGCGACGTCGAGCAGGTTGCTCTTGCCGGTCGCTCGATGGTGGGCCACCGCGGCCTCGATCAGATGCCCGGCGCAGTACAGCTCGTGCATGTCCTCCAGGTTCGTCCACCGCTTCTCCGGCTCGACGAGCGTGAAGTACGTGTTGAGATAGCCGTCGTCTTCCTGCGCGGCGGCGAACTTCGAGATCAGGTCGTCGACGTACGCGTCGAGTTCGTCGTCAGGATGCGTCGCGAGGGTGTGCGCGGCCGCTTCGACGACCTTGTACAGGTCGGAGTCGTTGAAGTAGATGCCGTCGAACTTCGCGTCTGTCAGGCCGCCCGCCGCCTCGAAGTTGCGTATGCGGTTGGTCGCCTCGCACTGACGGAAGCTGTGCGGCAGCGTCACCGTGCGATTCACCTCGAGCCGCGGCGCCCAGAACGCGTCGGTCACGTCGACGGTGGAGGCGGGGACCGGTTCTATCGCGGAATCGCCCTTGCGAGCGCGGGTCATGAGTCGCTCCAAACGAGGTGTGCGGGACGCCGGGCCGGTGTCCGCCGACGAGTATACAATAGCGCGCGAAGCCGTCCCACGGTCGTCGGGGCGCGAGGCGGCGGCGGTCTCCGATGGCGGACCCGCCAGGTAGGCAGTAGGCGGTTGTGTAGGCGCCCGTCGTGCTGTTCTTCGTCATCGTGGCGATGGCATCACGGCCTGTCCGACCGAGGCGGCCTCCGCACACGTCCGGTAGCCACATCCCACACGAGAACGACGCCCCCACCTCCAGACGCGAGCATCGACCCGTCTGCAGAGAAGCTCAACGAGTTGATGCGGTCCTGGCGCCCTCTGAATCGCGCAACCAGGCGCGACGACCGCACGTCCCACAGCCTGACCACCTCGTCGCCGCCAGCGGCCGCCAGGCGGGCGCCGTCAGCGGAAAAGGCGAGCGTCTCGATGTGATGACCCTCGTCTTCCAACGTCCCGACCTTCCGATGAGAAGGCAGTTCCCACAGTCTTACCCAGACCTGGCCATCCCATCCGTGCACGGCCGCCAGCATCGTGCCGTCAGGCGAGAACTCCACGGGCGTACCGGCTGTCCCACCGGCTTGACCTTCGATCCGGGCGAACGCGGTGCCCGTGGCGACGTCCCACACTCGCGTCACGCCTCCCTGCCCGGCCATGGTGAGGAGGGATCCGTCCGGCGATAGGTTTATGTCAGGCCCTCCGTCAACGATGCGGAGTAGAGCCATGGACTGGATATCCCACAGCTCTACCTTGCCGCCATGCGTGTAGGCTGCGAGCACGCTACCGTCCGCCGACAGATTCACGGCGCCGACCCCACCAGTACGCCTTGGAGAGTCGTTCAGCGTCGCGACGACCGTGAGGGAGGTCATGCTCCACAAGGCAATGCCGCCCCTCGGGTATCCGCTGCTGCCCACGGCGAGAACCGCCCCGTTTCCTGAGAACGAGAGCGAGAGCGACCGCGGGAACGGCTTTCCCTCATCTACCGGCAACACGGCTTCGCGCTCCCATGTCTCCGTGTTCCAGAGCTCGAGGGCTCCCGTCGTCGCGACGGCGAGTCGACCCCCAACCGGTGAGAACGCCAGGGCCTGCACCCTACCGATGCCGACGTGGGCGACACGCCGTGCGGGCTCCGACGGCGCCTGCCTCTGATGCAGAGGGCCTGCAGACGCGGTAGCCGACACCACGGCCACGAGCAACCCCGTCCAAAGCGCACGTCGCGAGGCAGCTGGCGGCGGTCGGGCGAAGGTCGTGGCTGCCTTCGCTCTGTGGCTGTGTGTCCGAACCCCGCGCCCCCTCGCTCCACTCATTCGGGTACCTCCCACACCGACACGGTCCCGTCCCACGTTCCCGCCGCCAGCAGTGATCCGTTTGGTGAGAAGCTCACGGAGTAGACGGCGTTATCCGCCGTGACCGTGGTGAACAGTGAGCGGGAGGCGACATCCCATAGACGCACGGTCCCGTCGACGCTGCCGCTGGCCAGTAGCGACCCATCTGGAGAGAACTCCACGGCCCGAACGTCGTGTGTGTGACTCTTAAGCGTCGCGAGTTCGGCCCCCGATGACGCATCCCACAGCTTGACGGTCGTGTCGCTGTAGTCGCCGTATCCGGTAATGCCGCTGGCCAGGAACTGTCCGTCAGGTGAGAACGCCACCGAGAACCCCGCGCCTTGCGCGCTGAGCGTCGCGAAGTCCTCACGATTCCTCACGTCCCACAGCTTGATAGGCGTGCGGTTGAAGAGACTCCCACTAGCCGTCGCCAGCAACACCCCGTCGGCGGAGAAGCTCACGCCCCACGTGTGTGCGGAGACTTCGACCGTGGCGACCCGACTCCCTTGCGACACGTCCCAGATCGTGACCAGACCACCGTCGTCGACGGCGAGAAGCGCCCCATCGGGCGACAGCGCCACCGCGAGTCCATGCAGCGTAGGAAGGTCGCGGATCTCCTCATGCGTTGCGGCATCCCACAACTTGACGCGTCTGTGGGCGCCGGTGCCATCCGCGGCGACACTCGCCGCCAACACGGAGCCATCGCGCGAGTACGCCAGGCACGACGCCCGGACGCCCTCCATTAGGACCTCCGCGGGCTCAAACGTCTCCGAGTTCAGCAGTTCCACGCTGAACTCGGTAGCGAGCGCGAGTCGATCCCCGGCGGGGGAGAACTGGAGCGCGTTCACGCGGCCGAACCCGATGCGCGCGACAGCGCCGTCCGGCAGCGTAGCCAACCCGGGGGGCGCGCATAGGATGAGCGCCGGCAGTATTACCACCAGCACGCGCCGTCGCCACGCACGATGCGGAGCACGTACTGTCAACAGTGTCCTCCTCCCACGAGGCCGCTAGCCGTCGGGGAGATGCCGCTACGGCGGCAATCCTGGCAGCGCGGCGCCACACTACCCACAGAGTAGCGCGTCGAGCCACTCGCCGAGCTTCCCGTGATATTCGCGAGCGACCCGCTCAGCATAGGACGCCGCCGGTATGGCGACCTGCCGCTCCCACGCCGAGTAGGCAGTAGGGAGTTGTGTAGGCAGCCGTCAAACCCGCATGAACACTGGTTCTACCTCTACTACTGCCTACTACCTACTATCTATATCTATCTATAGACATCTATGGTTGTGAGGACGGCTCACCCTCCCACGGAGTGTTCTCTCTGCGGTTGCTTTCCATGAGTAGGGAGTAGGGAGGAGGCGGCGAGAACCCGCATGAACACAGGGCGCAGGCGCAGCCTACTCGACTCCCTACTGCCTACGCCGCAGGTCTCAGTCTTGCGTGGCGACGGCAGGACAGTGCATCCGCCGCTTCCGTAATGGCGGGAAGCTCTTTCCCAGTGGACGTGGGTGCGTATCGCGCCCGCCATGTCCGAGGACACAGCGAGTTGTAGACGCTCCAGTCGGTTCTGAGTCGCACGCCGCACGCACGCTCCGCGCCCGGAGTGTGGTGAGAGCATGACGAACCACAGGAGTGTTCCCATGAACGACGCCTCCCGCTGGCGCATCGCTGTCGCCCGTCGCGTTGAAGCCTGTTACCGCCAAGACTCGCGCGTCCGCGCCTTCATGATCGGTGGGTCGGCGTCGCGCGGTATCGCCGACCGCTACTCCGACCTCGAGATCGGCGTATTCTGGGCCACGACGCCTTCCCCGGACGAGCGCCAGGCGTTCCTCACCGAGTATGGCGCCGTGATGGAACAGATGGTCGTCGACTCGAGCTGGGAGCACCTGATCGGCACGGACAGCGTCGCCATCAGCGGCTTCCACGTCGAAGTCAACCACATGCTCGTGGACGTGATCGACGCCTTCCTCGCAGACCCCGTCAAGCGGATAGCCCATCCATTCCTGGGGCTTGCGTTCCTCCACGCCCGGGCTCTGTACGGCGAACGGCTCGTCGAGCATTGGCGTTCCCTGTGCAGGGAGTTCCCCGCGGAGGCCACGGCGGGAGCCGTCCGCGCGGCGATGACCTCGCCCGACTCGTGGCGGCTGTGGAGCCTGTACGCAACGCACGGCGACCTGCCGGCGCTGACGCTCCATCTCGTCTACGCGCAGGACCGCCTCCTCAAGGCGTTCGCCGCGCTCAACGGCGACTACTACGGCCTGCAGGAACGCTGGTACGCGCTGGGCATCGCGGGATGGACGGTGCGGCCGGATCGGCTGGCGGAGCGACTTCGGGGCGTCTTCCGGCTGGGCCCGGCAGACGCTGTACACGCCATGCGCGCGCTCATGTACGAGTCGTTCGACCTCATCGAAGCGCATGTCGGGCCGCTGGCGGAGGGGCGAGCCTCGTTCGAGACACCGCCAGCCTGGGCGGTCAAACACGCGCGCAACGCCGCGGATCACGAGCGCATACAGTCGGCGCTGTCCCAGTTGGCGAACGCGTACGACCGGCTCGCGGGCGTCGAATGCGTCGCGCGGTTCAATCACGGTACCGGAAGGCGCCACGACTACCACGCGCCCGTGGAACTCCACGTCTTCTGGACGCGGGAGCCGTCGGAGGCGGAACGTCTCGATCCGCTGCGCGGCGAGGGCGCGGTAATCGGCGAACCCATCTCGATCGAGCCCGTCTCGGTCGAGAACGGGCGGCACGTCGCGCGAGACGCTTGCGAGATCGACGGCCTGCAATACGCGCAGGTCGTGCACCATACCGTCGAGTCGGTCGAAGCGGCGTTAGCGACGGTCATCGACACGACCGACTACAACCACTCCACCGACGCCGCGCGCCAGGACATGCTCGCCGTATTGGGACAGTTGCGGCCGATGGCCGGAGCGCCGTTGCTTCGGGAGTGGCGCAGCCGATGCGCCACCATGCCGGGACGTGTCGTCGAGCGGCAAGTCGCGTGGTGGCTGGATTACCTCCGACCGCAGTTGATCGTGGAGAAGTATGCCGCCCGCGATGAGTGGCTCGTGTTCTACGTGAACCTTGCCTGGAAGTCCCTCGAGCTATGCGAGACGCTGCGCGGCCTCAACGGCGTGTACCAACCGTGGCGACACGGTGAGGATGCTCCGAACTGGTGGGTTCGTTGGCGCCACGGGTCGCTGGCGGCGCGGCTGGACATCGCGCCGCGCGACTTCGCCGCCCGTCTGCGCGCGCTGTATCGG
>NYZG01000149.1 GCA_002687025.1 Candidatus Poribacteria bacterium | reverse complement strand
TCGTGCTGCCGAGAAAGAAGACGAGGATGCGCGTCCACAGCACCTCATACGCCAGGGCGCAGAACCCAGACACCGCGAACGCCCCCATGGCAACGCGCGCCAGCCGAGAGGGGCCCCACGCATCGTACGTCGCGACCGCCTCCGGGTCGACTCCCTCGTCGACGGGGTCAGAGCCTAGCCGCCACGCGATCCCAGCGATGACGAAGTTCACCACGCCCGTCAGCACCAGCGTAGCAGTCACCCCGAGCGCCCCAATGAGCACGAACGCCGCCAACAGCGTCCCCGCCACGGCTCCGGCCGTGTTCGCCGCGTAAAACACGCCCGTCTGCCGGCCAACCGAGGACGAGGAGCGCGCCGCGTGTCGCACAAGCGCCGGCAGCGTCGCCCCCATCATCGTGGATGGCGCAAGCAGGACGGAGAAAGCCAGTGCGAATCGCAGTGCGCCCAGGAACGCGTTGGGGTCGCGGCCGGTGGCGAAGAGAAGGTAGACCCACAGCACCGCCTTCACCAGCAGCGGGAACAGCAACGCGTACGCCCCGATCCCCGCCTCCAGCACGGCGTAGAGGCGCAACGGACGCGCCATGCCGTCCGCGCGCGGCGCCAGAAGGTATGCGCCCAGCGCAAGACCGGCCATGAACGCCGCGAGTACGGTGCTGATAGCCTGGGATGTGGACCCGAAGACGCTCGTGGTCAGCAGGCGCGACCACACGACCTCGTACACCAGCGCCGTGGCCCCCGACGCCACGAAGAGCGCCGCCACCAGGCCGTTACGGGCCGATTGCGCTTTCGCCATGCCGCGCCGATCCTCCATGGGTGGGTAGCGTAGGAACTGTACGGAATCGCTCGCCACCGGTCAAAGGTGACGCGGCCCACCTACGCCCCTCCAGGCTGAGACGCGCGACGCTCCGCCGCGGGGCGGCCCCGCCCTCAATTGTCCCCCGCGCGCGACGTGGAGTGGTATAATCACGGGTGGGATAGGGGGCGGCCGCGCGCGACGGAGGCCGTGTTCTCACAGGCATCAACGGAGGGTAAGAGGGCGTGCAATACCGTCTCGTTCCAGGCACGGACATCTCCGTGTCCGAGGTCGGGTTTGGCGTGTGGACACTGAGCGCCGGCTGGTGGGGTGACTACTCGGACGAAGACGCGTCGGCCCTGCTCAACCACGCATATGATCTCGGCTACACGTTCTACGACACCGCCGACACATATGGCAACGGCGCAGGCGAGACCATCCTCGCAACCGCGTTCGGGGACCGTGTGAAAGACATCGTCGTCGGCACGAAGTTCGGCTACGACATCTACGGATACGGCGAGGCCCGTTCCCGCGGCCAGCGCGAGCTTCCGCAGCTCTGGGATCCCGGATACATCCGCTACGCCTGCGAACAGAGCCTCAAGCGGCTGCGACGCGACTCCATCGACCTGTATCAGGTCCACAACGTCAAGTCCGACTCGGTGATGGACGACGACATCTACGACACACTCGAGGCGCTCAAGGCCGACGGCAAGATTCGCGCCTATGGCGTGGCGCTGGGCCCCGCGAACGGGTGGATCGTCGAGGGTGCCGCGGCGATGCGCCGACGCGACGTCAGCACCGTCCAGCTCATCCACAACCTGTTCGAGCAGCACCCAGGCAAGGCGCTGATAGACGAGGCCCGGCAGACGGGCAAGGGCGTGCTCGTCCGCGTGCCACACTCCTCGGGACTGCTCGAGGGCCACTACACCGAGGAGACGACGTTCGCCAAGAACGACCATCGGCGGCACCGCCCGAGGTCATGGCTGGTGAACGGGATGAAGAAGCTGGAGACCGTCGCGTTCCTGACCGAGAATCGCGACGGCGCCACGATGGGCCAGATGGCGCTCAAGTGGCTGCTCTCGGAGCCCCACGTCCTCACAACGCTGCCGAACATCTACAACGCCGACCAGATTGAGGACTTCGCCGGGACATCCGACTGTGCCGACGTCACGCCGGAAGAGATGCGCAAGCTCGCCGATCTCTACGCCGAGAACTTCGGCATCGAAGAGCCCGTGATGGACTTCAAGGGCGTCGCCGAGGACTCCGAAGAGGCCCGCGTCCTTCTCAGCGCGTGATCCACGCTCTATAACTGTTGCGAAGACCGAGACCTCGGAGGGGTGGCGCCATGCAGACGACCCGCGGACAGGGAGGCAGCCCGGCGGCTCCAGAAGGCGGGCCGACCGCGGAGACGCAGCCGCGCCAGTTCGTGAACTTCCTCTACTGCAAGCTCGACCCGGCGTTCCGCCGCCTGCCGAAAGACGAGCGTGAGCGGGGCATCGCCGAGTGGCTTGCCGTATACCATGAGTTCCGCGACCGAGTGATGATATACCCCTACACTCTGTTCGGGATCCGCGCCGACGTGGACTTCATGCTATGGCGCATCAGCTACCGGATTGAGGACTTCACGGAGATGTCCGCGGCCCTCGCGCGGACGGGTCTTGGCGCCTACGTGGACGCCGCGCACTCCAGCCTGTCGATGACGAAGCGGTCCGTGTATGTCGACAAGCACGTCCACCCCGACCAGGAGGGGTCGCGGACCAAGATCTCCGTCGCGAACAGGAAGTACCTACTCGTGTACCCCTTCGAGAAGACCCGCGAGTGGTATCGCCTGACGGCGCACGCGCGACAGGGAATGATGAACGAGCACATCGAAGTCGGACACAAGTATCCGCAGATCAAGCTGAACACGACCTACTCCTTCGGACTAGACGACCAGGAGTTCGTCGTCGCGTTCGAGACCGATCACTTAGAGCAGTTCGTCGACTTAGTGATGGAGCTGCGCGAGTCCGAAGCCAGCCGTTACACGAAGCGCGACACGCCCATCTATACGTGCATAGCGGGCGACATCGAAGCCGTGATAGACAGTCTTGGGGGCTGATATGGCAACGCATGACGTGGACGAAGTAGACGGCCGTCTGCTGAACATCATGCAGGGCGACTTCCCGCTCGTCGAACGGCCGTTTGCCCATATGGGCGAAGCCGTCGGAATCTCCGAGCAGGAGACCATCGACCGGACAGCGGCCCTGCGCAAGGGGCAAATCATCCGGCAGATCAGCGCCATATTCGACACCCGTTCTCTCGGCTACAAGAGCAGCTTGGTGGCGTGCAACGTCGCCCCGGAGAAGCTCACCGAGGCGGTGCGCGTGATCAATCAGCACCCCGGCGTCAGCCACAACTACGAGCGGAACCACGAATACAACGTGTGGTTCACCATCGCCGTGCCGCCCGAGGGTGACGCCGAGAAGGACGTCAGCCTGCTGGCGGCGCAGGTCGACGCGACCTACCGCATGCTCCCAACGCTCACGCTGTACAAGATCGGCGTCAAGCTGGACATGACGGGGACGATGGACGCAGCCGCTACGTCCGACGACAAGGGGTTCCGCAGTCCCGTCAAGGATGAAGTCGCGCCGCTGACCCAGCAGGAACGCGCCTTCGTGCGGGAGATGCAGCAGCACATCGAGTACATACCCGAGCCGTTCGCCGCCGCGGCCGAGGCGGTAGGCGTGTCGCAGCCGGAGCTGTTCGACATCGCCGCGGACATGATAGAACGGAAGATGCTCCGTCGGTTCGCCGCGATCCTGCGGCACCAGAAGGCCGGCTACAGGGTGAACGGCATGGGCGTCTGGGCGGTCGACCCGGACAAGGCCGACGAGGCCGGCGACATCATGTCCGAGTTCCGCAACATCAGTCACTGCTACCTGCGTCCCACGTATCCCGACTGGCCCTACAACGTCTTCTCAATGATCCACGGCAAGTCCAAGGAGGACTGTGAAGCCGTCGCCAGGGCCGTGCAGGAACGCACGGGGATCGAGGAATACACGATGCTGTATAGCACCCGTGAGTTCAAGAAGACCCGCGTCGAGTACTTCACTGACGACTACGACCGATGGCTGGCGAAGCACCGGCCGGCCAACGCGGACGCGGCCGCTTCCTGACCGCCGGCCTGAGTCTGATCGCGATCTGACGGTTCGGCACGGCGCGTCGGCATAGGCGCGACAATGCGGAGAATGGCCCGTGCACTGCTACATCCGTGGCGTCAACCACGAGACGGCTCCGGTCGAGATACGCGAACGCCTTGCGGTCGCGAAGGCGGATGTCGGCGCGGCCCTGGACGTGTTCTCGCGGGAAGGCGCGCCCGAGGCGTTCGTCCTGAGCACTTGCCATCGGACAGAGTTCTACGTCGCGGGAGGCCCGACCGCCGACCTCGAAGGCATCATGTCGCGGGCGTTGGATGCTGTCGTAGGCGACGGCGCGGCACGCGACCCCGAATACTGGTACGAGCACAACGACGAGGACGCCGTCGCCCACCTGTTTCGCGTGGCGTCCGGCCTGGACTCGATGGTCGTCGGAGAGCCCGAGATACTCGGTCAGGTGAAGGTTGCCATCGACGCCGCGCGCGAGGCCGATTCTGCCGGGGCGTTCCTGAACGAAGTGTTCCACCGGTGCCTGCATGTCGCCAAGCGCGTGCGCACGGACACTGCCATTGGCATCGGTTCCGTGTCGCTGGCGTCCGCTACGCACGGCGCCATGCGTAACCACCTGGGCGATCTCACCAGCAGACGCGTGCTGCTCTTCGGCACGGGCGAAATCGCCGAGCAGGTCGCCCAATACCTTGGCTCGGAGATGGGCCCGAATCTTACCGTGCTAAGCCGTACGCCGGAGCGAGCGAAGGACCTCGCGACGTCGGTCGGCGCCTCGGCGTGCGATGCGTCCGAGAAGATCGCGCGGCTACGGGAGGCCGATGGCGTCGTATGCGCGAGTTCCGCGCCGTACCACCTCGTGCGCGAAGATGAAATCGCCCCACTCGTGCGCGACCGCGCGGAGCCCCTGGTCCTGGTCGACCTCGGTCATCCGCGTAACATCGATCCGGCGGCGGGCGATATAGCCGGCGCCGTGCTGTACGGCATCGACGACCTGCGCTCGGAGATCGACCGGAACAACGAAAGGCGTCGCCACGAAGTGCCCGCTGCCGAGGCGATCGTCCGCCGGGAAACGGCCCAGCTCGCGCAGTGGCACACGTCCTTGCCTGCGCAGGACACCGTCAAGACGCTCCGACGCAAATTCGAGGACGTCCGCCAGAACGAACTCGAACGCATGCGAGGCAGGCTGTCCGAAGACGAATGGGACGCTGTGGACGAGGCGTCGAGGCGCATGCTCCAGAAGCTCCTGCACACGCCAACACTCGCCCTCAAGGGCCTCAACGCAGAGGACCCCGCAGATCGCGACCGCATCTCGGTAATCGCATCCATGTTCGGCCTCAGCGCCGACGGCGGCCCCAAGTAGCCGCCACCTGCCCGCCTCGACCGTCACGGCGTGCCCCACAGGCGCGTCTCACGTCAGGCGCCGTTGCGAACGCGCTGCCCACTGGTTATACCTTGGGCGACTGTGTATCCTCGTCGCCCGTAGGATCAGGGAGACCCGCGCGCATGCAGACGAAGTACGTACTCGACGAAGCAGACGTCCCGCGACAGTGGTACAACATCGCGGCGGACCTGCCGTCGCCACCCCTTCCACCGTTGCATCCGGGAACGGGCGAGCCGATCGGGCCGGAGATGCTGGCCCCCCTCTTCCCGATGGAGCTGATCAAGCAGGAGGTGTCGCAGGAACGATGGGTCGACATCCCCGACCCGGTGCGCGACGCGTACATGCTGTGGCGACCCAGCCCGCTATACCGGGCGTTGCGGCTCGAGAAGGCGCTGGATACGCCCGCCAAGATCTTCTACAAATACGAGGGCGTCAGCCCGACCGGGAGCCACAAGCCGAACACGGCCGTCGCGCAGGCCTACTACAACAAGGCCGAGGGGATCACGCGCCTGACCACGGAAACCGGCGCTGGGCAGTGGGGTAGCGCGCTGAGCTTCGCGTGCAACCTGTTCGGTCTCGAGTGCAAGGTCTATATGGTTCGGATCAGCTTCGAGCAGAAGCCGTACCGTCGTTCCATGATGACGACCTGGGGCGCCAACGTCATCCCAAGCCCATCCGACCAGACCGAAGCGGGTCGCACCGTCCTCGCGAGCACGCCGGAAACGCCCGGAAGCCTGGGCATCGCCATTTCCGAGGCGGTCGAGGAGGCCGCCAGCCGCGACGACACGAAGTATTCCCTGGGCAGCGTCCTGAACCACGTCCTGCTTCACCAGACGGTGATCGGCCTGGAAACCGAGAAGCAGATGGCTCTGGCCGACGCCGAGCCCGATGTCGTCATCGGTTGCTTCGGTGGCGGCAGCAACTTCGCGGGCCTGGCGTTCCCGTACCTGCGCCAGAAGTTCGACGGCAAGGACATCAGGGTGGTCGCCGTCGAGCCGTTGGCGTGTCCCACCCTCACGAAGGGCAAGTACGCCTACGACTTCGGCGACACGATCGGCATGACGCCTCTCCTGCCCATGCACACCCTTGGGCACCAGTTCGTCCCGGCCGCAATCCACTCCGGCGGCTTGCGTTACCACGGCGCGGCGCCCCTTGCGAGCCAGCTCGTGAACGACGGGTGGATCGAGGCGGAGGCGTACACGCAGGTGGACTGCTTCGACGCGGCGACGCTCTTCGCGCGCGAAGAAGGCATCATCCCCGCGCCGGAATCCAGCCACGCGGTCAAGTCGGCAGTCGCGCACGCGCTTGCGGCCAAGGAGGAGGGCGCGGAGAAGACCATCCTCTTCAATCTCTCCGGCCACGGCCACTTCGATATGTCCGCGTACGACGCGTACTTCGCCGGGTCGCTCACCGACTATCAGCTGTCGCGGGCCGACGTCGACGGGAATCTGAGCTCCATCGCCGCGTTCCCCGACGTCCCCGCATGAGGACGTGTCGCTGATGTGCTGGGTCGAGCAGTTCCGCGAGGTCGGAGACACGATCGCGCGCGGACCCATTCAGGCGCCCGCGCGCGCCAACATCCTCCCGGACCGGCCCGTGTCGCGGCGCAGGGCCGCGCCCACACTCGCCGACGAGCCGCAGACACGGGTCCAATGCGTCCGTGCGACGGCCGCGTTGGCGGCCAGGGACAGGACAACGCGCCGGCTACGCGACGTAATCGCGCAGCGGCGCGATATGCTTCGGATGCAGGTGTGCCCGCACTGTCACCTCTTCCTCGCCGTAGTCGACATCGTCCACCTGGCCGTGCTCGTAGAGGTACGACAGCAAGCGGCCTCGCTCGTGGGGTAGGCGGAACTCGTACTCCTGCTCGCCCGCGCCCGCGCGCGCTGACAACTCGTCGCGAAGCGTGTCGATGCCCTCGCCGGTGACCGCGGAAACGGCGATCGCGTCGGGATGCTCGGCCTGTATGTCCGACAGCATCTCCGCGTCGTCGAGCAGGTCGACCTTGTTCAGGACTAGCAGCGTGGGGATCTCAGACCCGTCCAGTTCCGCGAGCACTTCGTTCACCGCCGCGATTTGCGCCACCGGATTGGCGTGGGCGACATCGACGACGTGCAGGAGCAGGTCGGCCTCCAGCACTTCCTCGAGCGTCGCCCGGAACGCGGCGACCAGCCGATGCGGCAGGCGCTGGATGAACCCCACGGTGTCCGTGACTAGCACGCTGCGTCCATCGTCGATCTCCAGTCGACGCGTCGTGGGATCCAGCGTCTTGAACAGCTTATCCTCGGTCGCCACGTGCCGTTCGCCGGTGAGCGCGTTCAGCACGGACGACTTCCCCGCGTTCGTGTAGCCGACGAGTGACGCCGCAAACTCCTTCGCGCGCCCCGAACGCTGAACGCGTCGTTGGCGGCGCATGTCGCCGAGGTCCTTGCGCAGCTGCTTCATCCGACGCTGGATGAGGCGTTGGTCCATCTCCAACTGCGTCCGCCCGGGGCCGCGCGTGCCGACGCCGCCGCTGATGCCCGACCCGGCGCCTACGCGCGAAAGGTGCGTCCATGCCCGTCGCAGCCGCGGTATGGCGTACTCCAACTGCGCCAATTCGACCTGCAGCTTGGCCTCCTTCGTCCGAGCCCGCTGCGCGAATATGTCCAGGATGACGTCCGTGCGATCCAGGACCTTCCGGTCGAGGATCTTGTCGAGGTTCCGCATCTGGCCCGGCGTCAGGTCGTCGTCGAAGAGGAAGATGTCTGCGTTGAGCTCCTCGTTGAGGACGCGCAACTCCTCGACCTTGCCGGCGCCTATGAGTGTCGACGCGTGGGGTCGGTTACGCCGCTGCACCACCTGGCACACGACCTCAACGCCCGCCGTCGCCGCCAGAGCCGACAGTTCGGCCATGGAGTCCTGCACGCTGTACGT
The DNA here is from genome assembly GCA_002687025.1 of Candidatus Poribacteria bacterium. Classification (GTDB taxonomy): domain Bacteria; phylum Poribacteria; class WGA-4E. The sequence continues at coordinate 1,527 of NYZG01000149.1, read as the reverse complement.
GTCGCCCTCGGGCCCGGTCCACTCCACGCCGACGAGTATGGCGCGCTCCGACTGCTCGATTCGTGCTCGCAGTTCAAACAGATCCATGCTTGGATCGTCTCCCGGTGTCGTGTGGGGCATTCCGGTGAACGCCCGAAGTTCGCGTCGTGTTACGACCCGAGCCCACGGCCTCGGTGGCCTGTGGGTGGGAGATACGCAGCTTCCACATGTTCGAGCCCCTATGGCGTGACGGACATCGCTTCCACCGTGCGCCTGGCCTATCGGCAAGTCGGCAGTACTAACATACTAACCTGCCCGCGGATGCAGCGAGGCAGCGAGGGACGCCCTTCCGACCATTGGACTACGGAACCGGGGCGAGCGACGGGCCGTCGTCGGAGTGCGGGACGATGGGCGGAGGCGGGGTCCTGCCGTACACGAGCTCCCACGTCTCGCCCCCGTCGGTTGCGCGGTAGATGGCCCCGCGCTTCGTGCCGGCGAACAGAACGCCCTGTGTGTGCGCCAATGCCGTGATCCAGGGCTCGCCAAAGCCCTCGCCCACGTTCTGCCAGACGTCCGTCTCCTCGTCAAGCCGGTGCAGGCCCTGGATCGAACCTGCGTAGAGACGGCCCTCGAAGACGACAAGGGCCTCCGTAGCCTTTGACCACCGGGGTGGGAAGCCAGCGACGAGGCGCGTCCACTGCAGGGAGTTCGGGTCGAACCGGAACGGGCCATCGCCGGTCGCCGCGTACAGGCGCCCCTTCCACGGTACCAGCGCTTGGACGGCCCCGTTGGCCAGGCCGTTGTTCACGAGTGTCCAGTGCGGGTAGCGGTCGCCCGTGACAGGTACGCCTGGCTGACCTCGCGTCGTCGTGACCGTGATGTCGTCCCAGCCAATCCCTACCCCAGCCGCACGGACAAACCACACGCCCTCGTACTCATGCACTTTGAGCATGAGTCCGTTCGCGCCCGGTCGTAGCGGAATGCTATACGTGTCATCGTTGGTTCCGCGCGGGTGTCCACCGTTGGACACTCGTCGGCCGTTGACCCATATGGCGAGTGTGTCGTCCTGGCCCACGTTCAGCCACACGCGGCGGGCGTCTGGCGATGTCAGGTAGAGTACGAGATACGCCGTCGCGCGGCTGTTGTCCTCCTCCGGGTCGATCAGGGCCTCGAGGTCGATCGTCCCATCCTCCGACGCCTCGGCTACGCGCCACGCAAGGGCCGACGGCAGGTCCCGGCCGGCGTCTGACAGAGCGCCCTCGTGGACGCCGAGCCGCTCGCGCAGCCAGTCGGCCTGAACGTCCGACCCATACGTGCCGGCAGCGCGTGCGGAGCCGGCGGAGGACTGGGCGCCGGTGTCCCGCACCGACGCAACGGCCCACTCGCGGATGGCATGCCGCGCATCGACTTGCATGGTCACGCCTCGTGGGTAGCTGCCCTCTAGGCGTGCGTACAGTCTGCCGCCGAGCCGGGCGAAGCCCAACGGGCGGCGCTCGCGTCGCGGCCATGCGAACATCTCCCATTGACCGTCGCTGCCTTCCCGTCGGA
>NYZG01000148.1 GCA_002687025.1 Candidatus Poribacteria bacterium | reverse complement strand
GTCTTCAAGGACGGAGCCAAGGTCACCGAGGAAGTCACGCCAACCGAGGAAGCCGCCTGACGCCCATACACAACTCTTGACCATATCTCCTACCAGAACCAGACGACGTAAAGCGGGCGACGTAAGATGACGCTGAGAATCGACCAGTAGCTGCCCGCGGCGACATCGCCGAGCACGAGGCCGAGGAAGATGGGCAGCGTCCGCCGATAGAGCCCCACGCCCCCGATCCTCAGCACGCCGAACTTCACCGCGGATGCCAGCAGCATCACCAGCCAGAAGTGGTCGAGCGACCCGCCATTGATGCCGATGGCGTACCCCACGGGGTGCAACGGCCACCAGAGGAATCTCGTGCGCATCACGCCCAGGAAGAGCGTGAACGCCATCCCACCAAGCATGGCGACGCAGCCGTTGACATCCGGCGGACGCGGGCTCTGCAGCCATGCCGCCAGGCCGTTGTACGTGCCGGTGGCCGGCGCCATAACCTGTCCCGGCGGGTCAAGGGCGACCGACGCGCTGTAGCGGTAAAGCGCGGACAGGTAGACCACGAACGCGATCAACACGGCCGGGGCTATCACCGCCGCCATCAACGCCGTCGTGCGAGATGGATTCAGGCCGGCGCGCTGGGAAAGCTTGAGCGCCTCCAACTGGTGCGGCATCGGGTGGCTGCGGTTCGAGCCGTTGAACCACGAGAACAGCGCGAAGACCGTCAGGTTGCGGGGGCCGAGAGGGCGCGTCCCCACGATCGTCGTAAGCGCGGTTTGCGGGTTGACCCCGCTCATGTCGTGCACGGGCGGCCCCAACTCCGCGCGTATGCGCGTCACGGCGACGGCAATCACCAGGTACAAGGTGAAGAACGCTACGAACACGCCGCCGGACATCCCGGCCTGCGCGGACATGAGATACAGCCCCACGAGACACACGACGATCCCCACGGCCGCGGTTCGATACCTGATCGGCTCGCCATCGTCCACGTCGGGCGACCCCGAGCCGAACACGCGTCGCCATACGTCTTTCCAGTGGCCGCGGCCGCCCCACATCGAGATGCAGCATATGGCGACTACGGCTCCCAAAGCTTGATGAGGCTGGAACGGAAAGTACGGGACTGTGGACATGCCGGTGGCCGCCCCGGCGACGAACTGCCCCTTCCGCACCCAGTAGAACACCGCCGTGGAGAAGCTCACGTCCAGCGGAAGCAGGTAGCACAAGCCCAACAGGAACAGGCGGACGTGCACGTACGTGACGCCGATGGCGTTCCACGGCGCCTCGGTCACCCACAGGCCCATGTCGGCCGTGTGCTCGCGGATCGGCACGTGCGGGAAGCTTGGGTAGAAGTAGTTGATGCCGTTGATGGTCTCCACGCCCGCGGCGACCGAGAAGGCGATCCACATGGGTCGGCTTCGCAGGAGGGCGGCCGAGGGGTTCGTCAAATCGAGTGGGAGCTGCACGATGGGGTACGGCAGCTTCTCCTGATCAACCCATCGCTTGCGGAGGAGGGAGTTCACGAGAAGGACGAGCGTGTACGTCAATGAGGCTATGAACGCCCATGCCAGGACCGGGCCGATCCAGTAGCGAAACACGCCGGGACGGAGGAACGAGCCGCCACCCTCGTAGAACGGGGCGATGATCTCCTCCCGGTCCATCACCAGCCATCTGGGGAGGAGGGGATGCAGGATCTGTCGCCATTCGTTCTCGGGCGTGGCGAACCAGAAGGCGTGCGTGAAGACGCCCATCAGGCTGACCAGGCTGTCGTGGGCGATGACGGCCGTCGTGCTCGCCAACACGACGTATATCAGGACGAACTCCTGCTGCGAGAGCGCGGCCCGGGGCGCGACACGGCGAATCGCCATGTTCACCAGCGCCAGGACGAACACGATGAAGACGACATTCAGCGGGATGGACGTGGCCGAGAAATGGAAGCCGTGCCAGATCATCTCGACGAGCGCGATCCAGTACGCGTTCACCGGCAGGAGCAGCACCGCGATCGTCACGGCGCGCCATCGGAGGGGGCGGCGTGTCGTGGTGTGGCGTCTCGGCGGGCCGGCTGTCGACACGGGCGCGGGCGCCTCCGGTGGTCACGGGTGTCGCGAGCGGCCGTGCGCTAGAGGTCGAGCGTGATGTACATGGGGCGGTCCAGCACCATGGTCATCGTGCCCCAGAACATGGTGACGACGCACTCCCCCAACGCCAGACCGAGGAAGAACGGCAGGAACTTGCGGTAGGCCCGGAAGCCTCCGAAGTTGAGCGTTGCCCACTTCGCCGCGGAGGCGGTGAAGATGGAGAACCAGAAGACGTTCATGGTGTAGGTGGTTGACACCGCGTAACCCGCGATGTGGAACGGGAACCACACGAACTTCGACCGGAGGATCGTCACCACGACGGAGAGCAGCACGCCTAAGCCCACGGCCGCCGTGGCCGGCCCGTTCGGGGGCATGGGGTTGGTTAGCCAGCGTTCGAGCCGGGTGAACGCCTCCCAGCCGACGAATGCGGTGAACATGCCGTTGCGGTAGGTGGCGTGCAGGTACGCCCAGACCGCCACCGGCACGCCCACAATGACCGCCATGGCCAGCGCCCGGCCGAACCGTCGGTTGTCGATACGCGCCCGTTCGGCCATCTTGAGCGCCTCGAGCTGGTGCGGCATGGTGAGCCAGTCGTACGACCGGTTGAAGAAGAAGAGGTAGCTGAGGATCGTCAGATTCGCCCTGCCGAGGCCCGCCGATCCGACGGCGGCGTAGATGATCTCGTCCGGCCCGCCCCAGTGGAGGTCGTGCACGGGCGATCCGAGCTCGGCGCGCATCCGCGTGATGCCCGTCACCAGCGCATAGAACAGCACGAAGAAGCCCGTGATGACCCAGAACGACATGCCCGCGCGGTAGCAGAAGAGACCGATGTATATCTGACAAGCCACCATGAGCAGCACGGCGGCCCGGTAGCTCAGCGGCTCGCGGCCGTCGTCTAGGGTGGATTCGGCCCCGACGACTTTCCGCGCAACCTGCCGGAAGTACGCTCTGCCCGTCCACAGCGCCGCGAGCGTTATACCCACGAATGCGCCGGCAGACTGTTCAGTCGCATACGGGAAGCCCGGCGCAAAGTTCAGAGCGCGGCCGAGGATGGCCTGCGCCTTCCACAGCAGGTAGAAGAACCAGCACGAGAAGGCGAGGTCCAGCGGGATCGCGAAGGCGAGCCCCAGCGCGAACGGGTAGATGCCCACCGGCAGCCAATCCACCGCGTTCCACGGCCGCGTCGTGAAGTACTGCGCCAGGTTGTATTGCCGGATGCCCCACACGCGCGGCACGGCGGGGAAGTGGTAGTTCAGCCCGTTGACGATGTCGATGGTCGCGGCCAGGGCGAACCCCGCCCACATGTATCGGTCGCGCAAGAATCTGCCGGAGGAGTGCGTGAGCTCCAGGGGCAGTTGTATCAACGGGTAGCTGAGCTTCTCGTGCTCGGTCCACTGACGTCGGGCGATGAAGACGATGAGGAGCGTCGTGAGCAGGATCGCGACGAGAAAGAGCGACCAGACCAGCAACGGCACGGCCCACGCGTCCAGATGTCGACGCAGGTAGAGCGACGAACCACCCTCGTACAAGCCTGCGAGCGCATCTCGATCTCGCACCGCCAGCCAGTCCGGCGTGTAGTCGCCGAAGAGTGCGTTCCAGTCGTTCTCGGGACTTGCCAGCCACGCGGCGTAGGAGAGCATCGGTGGGATCATCTGAACGCACATGTGCCCGCCGATGGACGCGCCCATGCTGACCATCGCGTACACCGTCAGGAGCTCCGCGCGGGTCAGCGCCAGCGACGGCCACAGCCTCTTTAGCGGGACGTTGACCGCCGTCAGAGCGAAGAGCATGAAGACGGCGTTGTAGAGCAGGGAGATCATCGCGGCGTGCGCGATGTCCCACTTCAGGCCGTACATGACCCAGAAGATGGTGACGACCATCAGGGCGACGCCGACCGCGAGGGCGCGTAGCGTGAGGGCAGGACGCGCGTCGCTCTTCATGCGTGCGGTCTGACCTCCTGTGCGGCGGCCTCCCCCACCCCGGGCCCCATCTCAGTCGTCCCCTGCCAGGGCTCAGTGCACGACGGTTTTCGTGTGGGAAGGTACGCAGACTGACCCATGGCGAGGATCCCAGGACCTCGGTGGCAGTGAACAGCCAGCGAGGAGGCATCACCCATGAGTCGCGCTTTCCAAGCATACCAGTGGAGACGGCAGGTCGCATCGTATTGCGTCGGCGTGAGAGGGTCCCTCGCCACGGCGCTTCCGTCGTTCAGCTTGGGCAAGGCCCTGGGCAGGAGGGCGTCGCTTGCGCTCGGTGGCCGAAGCGTTGCCGCACCTGGGAATGACGGCTCGGCGCTGCGATGGGTGGAGTCGGTGACAACGGCGCTGGACTGGGTGTGCGAGGCGCCCGTCGGCCCGGCCGCCCCGGCGGGGCGTTCTGGCCCAAACAGACCGACGTGTTGGCGCGAGTCCTGCCCTGCTGCGGGCAATCGAGATGTTGGGCCGTGGCCGGTTGGGGCGGATCGCATGGACCGCCCTGGCTTCTCCTCGCCGACGATCCGCAGGCAGGTCCTCGTTGGAATACGTCAGCGGCGGGGAAGAGATATGGCGGGAAGTTGTGTATGGTGATGCAGAGACGGCGACCGTGCCCAGCGCCGGCGCCCCATGGGCAGCGGCCCCGAACGGTGTGCGGCAGGCTGACGAAGACGGACAGGCACATACACGGAGGCGCACACGATGCGCGGCAAGTGGCTTGGAGCGGGCATTCTTCTCGGCGCGTGGGCCCTGGCAACGGCGAACGCTGCCGGTCCATCGGTCGCCGAGGCGCGGGACGCGCTGGCGAACGCCGTCGGCTACTTCCGCGAGGAGGTCTCCGTCAACGGCAGCTACCTGTGGACGTACTCCGAAGACCTGACCGATCGCCGAGGAGAGGGGAACGCGACGCCAACGCAGGGGTGGGTCCAGCCGCCGGGGACGCCGTCGGTAGGCATGGCGTATCTGCGCGCGTACGAGGCGACGGGAGATGTCGTCTACATGGACGCGGCGGTCGAGGTCGTCCACGCCCTGCACGAGACGCAGTTAGCGTCCGGCGGGTGGGACTACCGCATCGAATTCGACCCCGACAATAGGAAGCGTTGGCACTACCGTAGCGACGTCGAGGCGGGGGACACCGAACGCGGAGACCGCCGCGACACGAGCACCTACGACGACAACAACACTCAGAGCGCGCTGAGCTTCCTCATGCAGGCGGAGCAGGCGTTCGACGGGGAGCTCGAAGAGGCGATCTGCGCGGTCGACTACGGACTGACGAAGCTGCTAGCCGCGCAGTACCCCAACGGCGCGTGGCCGCAGCGCTACGCCGGTGAATCGCGAGGCGAGGCGGAGTATCCCGTCACCAGGGCCCGCTATCCCGACATGTGGGAACGCGAGTACCCGAAGCCGGACTATCGCGGCTACTACACCTTCAACGACAACACGATCCGTGACGTCATCGGCGTGTGCATCGAAGCGCATCGCCACTACGGCGCCGACGAGTACCTCGCGGCCGCGAAGCGAGGCGGCGACTTCATCCTCCTCGCGCAGATGCCGAACCCGCAGCCGGTGTGGGCCCAGCAGTACAACGCGCAGATGGAGCCGTCATGGGCGCGGAAGTTCGAGCCGGCGTCGGTCACGGGCGGGGAGTCCGTAGGCGCGATCCGCACGCTGCTGGACGTGTACCTCTACACGGGCGACGACAAGTACCTCGACGCGATTCCGCCCGCGCTGGACTGGTTCCGGCGTTCGTCCATAGACGAAAACCGATGGGCGCGGTTCTACGAACTCAACACGAATCGCCCGCTGTACTTCACGAAGGAATACGCACTCGTGTACACCGACGACGACCTGCCCACGCACTACTCGTTCCAGAGCTCGTACGGCGTCAGCAGCATGATCGAGTATGCCGAGAGGGTGATGGCTGAGGGACGCGACGCGATCAACCAAGCGGCCGCCCGCGAGGCGACGTCCGACGAGAAGCGCGCCCGCGCGACGCGACTCGCCCCCGCGATCGGCGAGATAATCGACGGCCTGGACTCGCAGGGGCGCTGGGTCGAGGACGGGCGCATGGACGTGCGGACGTTCAACCGGAACGTCGGGCGGCTGGCGGAGTACATCGACCTCATGTCCGCCGAGGAGTGAGCGCGTCGGCCGCGGAGATCGCGCCCGATGCGTGCGGCGCCGTACAATGGCGGCGGAAGGAGCCGACAATGGCAGAACGCGTGCTCATCTACACGAAGACCGGTTGCCCCTATTGCCACAACGCCCTCGAGGCGCTACACAAGCATAAAGTGCCGTTCGATGAGATCAACATCGCCGGCGCCCAGGAACGGGAGTACCGCAAGGAACTGTTGGAGAAAGCGGGCGATCAGGGCGTGCCTCAGGTGTTCCTTGATGGCGAACACATCGGCGATGACGACACGATCGAAGAGTGGGCGGCCTCCGGGAAGCTGGCGGAACTGGCAGGATAGCGCGCCGCGTCAGTCGACACCCGCTGCCAGGTTCCTCATGAAGTCCGCGTTACGACGCGCGACGGCGCGTGACAGGCGGTCGAGGCGCGCCTGCTCAATGAGATGCGGGCCTTTGGCCTCCTCCTCCGCGGACATTTTCGATAGCTGCGCGGCGATGTGCGCCGCCAGGGAGTCCCGGTCGACGCGCCATCGGCTGCCGTTCCGCTCCGCGGCGACGAGCCCGCTGATAGCCCACCGGCTGACGGTCTTGCGCGAGATGCTCCTGCCCTCGCGGGCGTACGCGCTCTGCACGTGACGGGCGGCCTCGGACAGCGTCAGCCAGGTCGTAGACACGCTCTGATCCCCTCGTGATGATTCCTGTGAAGATACTACGCGCGGGCGCGAGGCGCGTTACGCGGCGATCCGCGTCTGTTCGCACACGTCTGTCAGGCTGGGGCAGACGCGTCGTGCTGTCCGGTCGTCACGACGCGTCTGCCTCGGAAAGTCCCATTCCCTACGCTGAAGGCGAGGGCGGCGGGTCCGTTACAGCGGCAGGTCCACCGCAGCGCCGCCGTTCGACCACGACTGGGAGATCGCCAGGTCCACCTCGCGGTCGAGACGGCCGTTCATGTAGCCGTACTCCGGCTCCGTGTCGTTGCGCACGGCGTCGGCGATGCTCATCAGCTCGGACGCGACGGCGATCTGCCCGTCGCTCAGCGGGTAGTGCCGATGCGGGTTCTCCCAAGTGACCGGCGTGGGCGTGTCGGCGACCAACGCGGCAAGCACTTCGCGGCCGTCGACCGTGTGCGTCTGCCGCTCGATGGTGATCGGACGTCCTTCGTCCGCGGCATCGTTGAGTATGGCCGGCTCGTCGCCGATGCAGAGGCCGCGCTCGCCGAAGAACTTGCTCGTGTTGTAGCGCCGTAACGGCGAGCCGTAAGACAGGCTGCCGAAGTTGTATATGCCCACCGAGTCGTTGTCGAACTCGATCACGCCGTGCTGCCACTGCTCGGACGTGGGGCTGTTCCCGCGGTACGTGTGCTCCTGCACGTCGCGCCTGCGTGTGAAGCCAAACGCCCGCCGCACGCCGACATCCAGCCCGATGTAGCTGCGAATGAGACCCACACCGTGGTAACCGTGGCCGCGGAAGTCGTTGTAGGCGGTGTGAATCTCGCCGAAGACACCCTCGAGGATCATCGCGCGTTTGATGCGTTCGCCCGGGACACGGTAGTAGTTCTCGGCCACTTCGATCTTTGTGCCGAACTGCTTGGCGGCGGCGATCATCTCGTCGCACCGGTCGAGGTTCGTGTCGAGAGGCGTCTCCGTGACGTAGCTCACGCCCAATTCCGCCAGCGGCACGCCGGCCTGATGGTTGTTGCTGGGGGTGATGACGACGGCGGCGATGTCCGGCTTCGCGCCGAGGACCATCTCCGCGACGTTCGTGTACGCGGGCACGCCCGCTTCCTCGCCCACTTCCGCGACGACATCCTCCCGGCCGTCGCACACGGCGACAAGCTCCAGATCGTCCTTCAGGGTCTGTATTATGGGCAGGTACGTGCCACGGCCTCGGTTCCCGACGCCAACGAGAGCGATCTTCAGGCGGTCCATATCGGTCTCCTCCGACTTTCGACCCATATTCGCGGCCGGATCATAGCCCCAATCGCATGTCTTGAACACCTCTTGGTTTATGCGGCCGCGCCGTCTACTCTCAATGAGGAGAGGAAGGCCGAGGGTGCTTATCAGGTGGAAGAGCGG
>NYZG01000147.1 GCA_002687025.1 Candidatus Poribacteria bacterium | reverse complement strand
TGCCGCGCCGAAGGCCATCAGTACGACCCGATCACATCTGTCGACGGCTCGGGCGGGATCGTCGTCGTGTGGACGGACATCGTCGAGTCGCGCTTCCGCGTGACGGCGCAGCGCATGTCGCCCGAAGGACGCCGCCTCTGGGACGAGGAGGGCGTGCCGGCGTGTCTGGCGCGGAGCAATCAGGGGTCGCCGGTGATCGTGCCGTCGGAAGGCGGAAGTTCGCTCGTGTTCTGGGTGGACTACCGACACGACGACGGCACGTACACCGCACTCGACGTGTATGGGCAGCGTCTCACGCCGGACGGCCGGCGCGCATGGGGACCCGGCGGGATCAGGCTGTGCGAGGCCGCGGGCAGTCAGCGGAACATCGTCGGCGTCGCGGACGGCGAGGGCGGCGCGTACGTCGCGTGGGTGGACACGCGGGACAAGTTCGACGACATCTACGCCCAACGCGTGGACGCCGAGGGGTGGCTGCGGTGGGGGATGGACGCGCGGCCGGTGGGCGTCGGCGCCGGCGTGCAGCGCGGCCCCGTGTTGTCGGCTCGCGCGGGGCATCTGTGGGTGGCGTGGTACGACTACCGACGCGAAACCCGCGCCGAGACTCGTCAGGACGTGTACGCGCAGAGCTTCGACCCCGAGGGCGTCGCGGGATTCGCGCGGGGAGGGACACCGATCGCGACGGCGCAGTTGGTCCGCACAGATCTCGCCGTGCACGCGCTGGGCGCGCGGGCGTGGATATCGTGGACCGACCACGACGGCACGACTCGGCGCGTGGCCGGGGCCCTGCTCGGACCATGACGGCCAGGGGCGCCACGCCGGCTGGCATGTCTGTCCGGCACTCGGCCGCTGCGGGCGCCAGTGCGCGACGACCCCACGTGGCGTTACCAGGCGCAGGGACTCCGATGCGCATCACCGGGGTGTAACACGCGCCCAAACGCGCCCGTCTTGAGGCGTGGAGGCGGCGTGTCGCCGTCAGCGCTCACCCACATCGGTCGCGGTTTGCCGTAACATAGTGGCGTGCCGACTGACGCCAGGGCCGCGACTCGGCGACCTGCGAGACCAAGAGCATGGAGAATGGACGGATGAACTCGACACTACCGCGCGTAGCCGCGGCGATCGGCGTGGCCGCCTGTCTGGCCACCTCGGCGGCGGCGTTCGACACGCCCAGCATATACACACAGTCGAACATACTGGCGGCCGGGAACTACAACGACGGCACCGCCAGCAGCGACATTACCCTCATCATCCAGCTCGAAGCCGGCGGGAAGATCATCTTCGGCGAGGGCGCCGACGTGATGTACCACGTCCCGACCGAAGACGTCGACGGGTGGACGCTGCCCGAATTCGACGACTCCGACTGGGAAGAGGGCATTACGAGCGTCGGCTACGCTGATGGCGACGACAATACCGAAATCGTCGGTGGCGCCGTGAACTCCGTCTACACGCGCTACAACTTCGGCATCCCGGGCGCCCGAGACATCAAGTCGATCATCCTCCGCATCGACTACGACGACACGTACATCCTGTGGCTCAATGGCACCGAGATCGCCCGCGGGGCGGCCATAGCCACGCTGACTGAGACGCCGGAGATCCCGGCATGGGATATCTCCAAGGTGCAGGACTCGATGCCCGACGTCGAGGCGACGAAGGTCCCTGCGGGTACACCGAACGCCGACAGGTGGGACAAGCCGGTCACGCCCTTCGAGCAGGACGTGCACGAGACGATCCACGAGATCGAGATCGACGTGGACTTCGGTGGCGACTCCGTCCTGGCCGTGGAGCCGGGCGGGAAGCTCACCACTACCTGGGGCAAGATGAAGGTCCGGTAGCGTAGGTCGCGGGCCGCCCGCCGCAGTCGAGCCGGCCCGTGCCACGCAGCGACGGATCAGGCGCGCGTGTCCGTGGCCGCCGGCAGTACTGTCTTCGGCGGCCACGAGCGCGTCCGTCGCCGCTGTCGCCGGCTAGCGTTTGAGCAGCAGCGGCGTGCGCGTTGGGGGTCCGTCGCGTCGTTTGCCTCCGCGTCGTGCGTGCGCTAACTTCAAGCACAACTGCTGGGAATCCGACCCGGCGACACTATTCGGGAAGCCAACGAAAGGGACGGTGCAATGTACAACACGGTTTTCTCCCGCGGGAGGATGCTTGTGGTGACCGGGTGCGTGGTCGCCTGCGGCCTGGCGTCGGTTGCTGCTGCCGCAACCGACCCGGACCTATCGGCCTACTACAGCTTCGACGAGGGCAGTGGCGAGACCGCCGCTGACGGCTCGGATTACGGCAATGACGGACTTCTCGTCGGCGATCCTGCGTGGGTGGCAGGTCAGTTCGGCCAAGCGCTCGTGCTGCAACCACAGACGTACGTCGACCTGAACGGCCCGGAGTTTCAGAACAGGCCCAAGACCGGCATCACGATCGCCGCGTGGGTGAACCACAACGGCACCGGCGACATGAGCCTGTTCGACGCAATCGGCGACGCGCATGGCAGCGGCCTGTATCACGTCGAGATACGCGCCGGCGGCTTCCGCTGGTTCCATCGCGACGACGGTGAGGTCGAGATATTCAACATCAACCCGGGGCCGATCCTCCCGAGCGGGGAGTGGGTCCACTTCACGGGCACATATGAAGCTGGCGGCGACGCAGTCACGTACGTTGACGGCGAGGAGACCCACCGCAAGCCCGGCAGCGGCGGGGAACTGTCGGACAACTGGAACGTCCAGGCCGAGATCGGTCACCACAAGCTGGGCCGATGGTACGACGGCCTCCTCGACGAGTTCTACATGTTCAGCCGCGCCCTGACCGAGGACGAAATCCAGGGCGTCATGAACAGCGAGTTCCTACCTGTCGAACCGGCCGGCAAGGCGCCGCTGACCTGGGCGCGCCTCAAGCGACAGTAGGCGCGGGTCCGTCGCAGTCGAAGGGCCTCGGCGCGGAGCGTGCCGAGGCCCTTGGCACGTCCGAGGCCGACGCCTAGCCGCGTATCTCGAACGTCGCGTCGTCGCCCTTGCGGAACGACAGGCTGCCCGCGGCGCGCGTCCCGTTCGTGCCGGTCACGGTGACGTCGTAGTCGCCGTAGAAGCCGCGCGCCGTCGCGACGCCGTTCTCATCGCTCTGCGCTTGCGTCGTCGTGCGCCACTCCTCGTTGACGAGTCGCGTCAGACGGTCGTACGCGGGCTTGGGCGACATGTCCTTGCGCAGTAGCCCCGACGGCGCGCGCTGCCACGCGTTCAGGTCGGAGAAGTCCCACCACGTGAGCGCTTCGACCGCCGGATGGCTGAAGAGCGCGCGATAGAACGCCTCGGCGTCCTCGGCCTGCTGCGCTTCGCCCTCCGGGGTGGTCTCCTGCCACTCCTCCCACTTGCCGGGCCCGCTCACGAACGTCGTCTCGGTGAAGTGCAGCGGCACGCCGAAGCGGCTGTGGCGCTCGCACGTGTCCCATACGCGGTCCAATGGCGTCGCCCCACCGTGTTGATGCGTCTGGAGACCGATGGCGTCGTAGAGCGGCTTGCCATCGCCGTCGACCAACTCCTCGATGAGCTGCTCGTAGTCCTCGCCGAGTCTGTAGTCGTTTATGAGCAGCGTGGCGTCCGGATTCGCGCGCCGGGCGATACCGAAGCAGTGCTTCGTGAACTCCACGCGGCCGTATTCGCGCCACGCGTCGCCGAACACGTTGTCGAAGTTCTTGCCCCGAAACGGGTCGGTTGCCTCGTTCACGACGTCCCAGATGTCGATGGCGCCCGCGAAGCGCGAGACGCAGTCGTCGACCCGCTCGTCGGAAAGGCGCCGCAACTCGGCCAGGTCGGTCGGATACCAGGGCGCGGCGTTGTGGTTCCACACGAGCGGGTGGCCCTTGCACTCGATGCCGACCGAGTCGGCCCACGCCAGCACCTTGTCGGCGTGGGCGTGCCGCGGCTTGCCCTGCTCCGGCTCGTACGACCACCAGTAGTATCCGAGCGTCGCGAAGTTGTGCAGGGCGCGGAACCGTTCGCGGTATAACGCCTGCACGTCCGACTCGTCCTCGCTCCAGCCGAACAGGTTGCACCCGAAGCGGAACGCGTGCGACGTCTGCTCGACACGCACCGTCGCGTTGGGTATCGGCTTGCCATCGGTCGTGAGGGCTACGAGGCGCAGGTCTCCCTGCCTGTGCTCCTCGACGCGCGCTTTCATTGCCGCGGCGCTCATGTCGCTCATGGACTCTCCCTTTTCTCGGTCGGGCCGATGTAGCCGGTGGACAGCGCGACATCGTCGTACCAGACTCTGTTCGCGCGTTCGCTGCTGTGCACGTAGACGTCCAGGCTCACCCGCTTCAGACGCAGGTCGGGCGTCGTGCGCCACCGGAAACCGGTCAGGTGAATGTATAGGTCGCCGTCGATCCACGCGGCCATCTCGCCGTCCGCCTGCCCCGGCGTGTTGGCGCGGATCATGTGTTCCAGGCAGTACCATCGGCCTCGTTCGAGCACGACCTGGCGTTCCTTGGGCGGCATGAGGTTGTTGCCGTAGTAGGGGCCGCTGCGATCCGGCTTCATGTCCATCCAGTAGGTGTAGAGCATCATCGCGCCGGGCGGGGAGTTGCGTCCCCAGTCGCGCCACGGCTCCAGGCGCGCGCCGAACCGATCGTCGCCGTCCGGCTTGAGCCCGGCCTTGCCCATCTCCGCCCAGCGATCGTCACCGGCGACGGCGTACAGCGACCCGCCGACGTGGTTCAGATTGCCCTGGTCGTAGTCCTCCGCGAACCGGATGTATCGGCGGAAGTAGACGACATCGTGGCCCGGATGGAACCAGTAGTGCGGGCCCGCGCCCGACGAGTCGCCTCCGTTGTCCGCGGTCGTCAGCCTGAGCGCGCCACGGCCGGAGCGCGCTTCGCCGCCGTCCAGGACGACCTCGGTGCGTTCAGGCCGTTCGCCCGACGTGTCGAAGTTGTACCAGCCGTCGAGGGCGTCGGCGTCCTCGAAGCCCTCCGTGTGAAGGACATCGCCGGGCAGTTCGAGGCGCGTCAACGCAGCGGCGTCGGCGAGGGTAGCCGCCGTGACGTCCTCCGGGTAGGGCGCCCGCGTCTGCGCGGCGATCACGGAGGCCAGAGAAACGAGCATGAGCATCATCGTTGGGTCCAGATTCGCGAGTTGGGTCTGCGGTAGGTCTAGCACGGCCTGGCATGGCGCGCCAGGCTGTCTCGGCCCTCCACGGCGCGCGCGTGGAGTTTCGCTGGCGCTCTTGTGTCGCCTTGCCCTACAATACCGTACCGCTCGGAGGAGAGGCCATGAGGCGCACACGCGTCCGGACGCCGTTCGCCGTGTCGATCTGCCTACACGCTCTGGCCCTGGCCATACTCGCGCTGTATGTGTTGGTCGAGAAGGAGATCATCGCGAATCCCTTCGCGGCCGATCTCGTCGCCCCGCCACCACCACCTAAGCCGCGGGTGCGCAAGCCAACCGCCCGCCCGCGCCCGATTCCCAAGCCGTCGGCCGTCCAGGACGCAATGGCCCCGATCGTGATCTCGGGCGGCGCGACGCGCCGGGTCGTCACGGGCCGCATCAAGACCGCGAGCGTGACCCCGTCTTCGGTCGTGTCCGTAACCGAGAAGGCCGTGGGCACGCGGGCGCCGGTCGTCGCAGGTGTACGCGCGACGCCCTTACAGGCTGCGGTGAGCGTACCGAGGGTGACCACGGCCGCCAACCTGCCCGTCAGCGATACGCCGGACGCGCTGGCGTACCGCGCTCCCCTGGGAGGAGGAGGCGCCGGCGGAGGAGGAGGCGGCGCCGGCGGGCTCGGCCGGCAGGTGGGCGCTGGACAGGGCGGCGGCGCGTTGTCGGCGGCGATCGCGGGCATGCAGCCTTCCGGCATCTCGCTGCTGGATCACGTCGGCGTAGCTCTGGACGGGATGGGCGACATGCCCTACGCCGTGACGATCGGCACGCCGGACGTCATGCCGCTCGTGAAGGGCGAGCCAGGCGGCCGCATCGTGGGCCGCGGGCGCGACATCAAGGGAGTGCTTCGCTTCGTCCGCCTGAGACACAACCTCGCGGACTGGTGGATGAACGGCTCCGCGCTGCGCGGGCTTACCAAGTGGCTCAACTCGAAGACCGGCATAAAGGCGGACATGCACACCGCCGGCGGGGCGATGGAGATCAGCGATACGGGCTGGCTCAAGTCGCCCATCGTGTGGATGACCGGCCACGACCCCGCGGTCGTCACCATGCGCGGCAGTTGGATGAACGTCGAGAACACGGGCATCGGCAAGCGGCTGAGCGATCGCGAGCGGATGAACATCCGACAGTACCTCACCGAGCGGCAAGGGATGTTCGTCTTCGACGACTGCGGCCTTGGCTTCGGGGGCCGCAACGCGCTGTTCGATACCATGGTCGCCGAGATGCGGGCGGCCGTCCCGGAGTACCCCGTCCTGCGCATACCCAACGACCACGAGATATACAGCAACTACTACGCGATCGGCGGGCCGCCAGTCGGCTTCGACGTCGAGTGGGTGGCCTGGTGGGGCGGTCGCGGGATATTCGAGCCGCGCCACTTCCTGGAAGGCATCACCGTCGACGGCGACCTCGTCGCGATCATGAGCCGCAAGGACTACATGTGCTCGATGAAGACCGTCACGTGGGTGAGCGGGGCGTACCTGCCCAGCAATAGCCCCGCCGCGTTCCGCTGGGCGACGAACGTGGTCGTCTACGCGCTCACGCACGGGAACGTGTCCGACTACAAGGACTACGTGCCGGACGATCTCCTCGCCGAGGCAGCGCTGCCCGACACGGCTCCCACATCCGCGTACGTCCCGACGACCGCGATCCCCAAGCGGAAGTGACGGCGGGCATCGGAGCAAAGGCCATGAGACGCACACGCGTCCAGACGCCGCTCGCCGTGTCGATCGTCCTGCACCTCCTCGCCCTGGCGATTCTCGCGCTGTATGTGCTGGTCGAGAAGGAGATCATCACGAATCCCTTCGCGGCCGACATCGTGGCTCCGGCGCCGCCGCCGAAGCCGAGAGTGCGAAAGCCCGTCGCGCGCCGTCGTCTCATTCCCAAGGAGATATGGTCGGAAGTTGTGTATGGGGAGGATGAAGCAGGCGGCGTATCCTTGGTGGACCTGAACACCACCAATCCTGAAAGGATGGATACGCCAT
>NYZG01000146.1 GCA_002687025.1 Candidatus Poribacteria bacterium | reverse complement strand
GTCCGGATGGAGTGCTACCGCGTCCTCCTGGACCGCTACTTCCCGGCCGACCGGGTGGTACTCGGCGTCCTGTCGGCTGCGATGCGCTACGCGGGGCCGCGCGAGGCCGTGTTCCACGCGATCATGCGTCAGAACTACGGCTGCACGCACTTTATCGTCGGCCGGGACCACGCGGGCGTCGGCGACTACTACGGCACGTACGACGCGCAGCTCATCTTCGATGAGTTCGACGCGGACGCGTTCGAGATCACGCCGCTCCGCTTCGAGCATTCGTTCTACTGCCTGCGCACGGATGGCATGGCGACGGCGAAGACCAGCCCGAGCACCGGCCCGGAAGAGCGCGTCTTCCTCTCCGGCACAAAGGTCCGCGACATGCTCCAGGCCGGCGAGATGCTGCCGCCGGAGTTCACGCGCAAGGAAGTCGCCGAGGCGCTCATCGAGTGGGCGCAGTCGACGACATAGGCACGTCTGAGCGTTACGTCATCGGCGGGCGCGCGGTTATCGCGCGTTCGTCGATCCCCACCACGCTACTGTCATGGACACGTTGAGGTTCGCTAGCCGTGGTCCCGGACGGTCACGGTCACAGAGCGGAACATGTCCCCCTGCTCCGCCTGCATCCGCCTGCCGGCCATGGCGACGTAGTCCGAGCTGATCTCGTACCCGACGCTGTTGCGCCCCCATCGACTCGCTGCGACGTTCGTCGTGCCGCTGCCCATGAACGGGTCGAGCACCGTATCCCCGACGAAGCTGAACATGCGGATGAGGCGTTCCGCTAACTCGGCGGGATAGGGTGCTGGATGCGTCTTCGTCGACGCGCCGGGCATGTCCCAGATCTGCCGGAACCACGTCGCGTGATTTTCGGCGGAGATGACGCTGGGCAGGCGCGCCGCGGGACTAGGCGTGCGGTACGCCTTCGGCTTGCGCTGCATGAGGATGTATTCGAGGTCGTTCTTGATGACGGCGTTCGGCTCGAACGGCTTGCCGAGGAAGCTCCCGCCGTTCTGCACCTCTAGCGTCGCGTTCGCGATCTTGTGCCAGAGGATGGGGTTCAGGTTCTCGTAACCCATCACGCGGCAGCGTTCCTGTATCGACGCGTGCAGCGGCACTACCATATGCCGTCCATGCTCACGCCGTGACAGGCACACGTCTCCCACGACGATGATGAGCCGCCCGCCTTCGACCAGCACGCGCTGACAGTCGCGCCAAACGTGATCCAACTCGCCGAGGAACTCCTCGTAGTCGTTCATTGCCCCGAGCTGGCCCTCAGTGTCGCCGTAGTCCTTGAGGGTCCAGTACGGTGGCGACGTGACGACGAGATGCACGCTCGCATCCGCTATACCATCGAGGTTGCGGGCGTCGCCGAGGACGAGATCGTGCGTCGTCGGGACGGACTGCGCCGCCTGCTCGATGGCCTGCATCGCTGCCGAATCCTTCGCGAGCGCCGGGATCCTCGTCTTGAGCGCACTCAGATCGACCTGTGGAAGGCGATCCCGAACCGTGTCGGGCAGGACATCGCTATGCGCGGCGGGCTGCACACTGACTGCCGTTGCTGTCATGCTATCGATGGATTCCTTAGCTTTACTTGGGTCGCGAGCGCATCGAAGAAGTCTGCCACATCGGATTCGGGCGTCAATACCGCGGGCTCACCGGAGAAACCCACCGATACCACGCAGGCCGCCTCAACCATGCCAAATCCCCACGCGGGAGCTGAGCGGCCCACGATCCCACTCAACCGCGCGCGCAGATAGTTCGCCCACGTGTCGCCATGTTTGGGACTGTGTCGATCCTGGGACACATCGAGGAGCATCAGGTAGCCTACTACGACCTCCGGCGAATACATCTGTACGTTTGTGACCTCGCCCATGAGGTCGTCAAGTCTGTTCGGCACGGTTCCTGGGAGATTCCGCAGAATCGACTTGAGCGAGATAGCCAGGCGGCACTTACCGCGCAGCGACCACGTTACATCCCACTTCTTGGTCCGAGCGCCGCCGGGCAAGTCCACCTCCGTCTCGGCTTGCGTCAGTACCCGGATGCCCAACTGCTGGACGCAGTATTCCGCAAGGCCGTCGAGGCGTTTAGTGGACGTGGCCGCCTTGCTGACAACGGCCGTGTCGTACAGGCCGGTGACGGCGTCTCCTAGGGTCAGGATGCTGTCTGCCACGGCACACCCCCGTGTCACGGTCTCCGTGAGAATCCAGCCGAGACGACGGCAGTCTGGACAGACACGCCTGGGCCTGCCCGCACGCCGTCTACACTTTGTCTACGACCGGCGTTGCGTAGCCGTTGCCCTTGGTATAGCCAGGGCGTTCGCACGCCTACCCAACGATATCGTCGGCGATCGCCACGCTCTCCCCCGTCCTCGCCGACTCATACGCGCCCGCGAGTATCGCCATCGTCCCGAGGTTGTCCCGCCCGTGGTGGCACGGCCGGCGGCCTTCGCCGAGCGCGTCCAGCAGTTCGTGCCAGCTATGCTCGATGCTCTTCGGCACGGTCGAGCGACCGGCGTCTTCGTCCTCGCGGTTTCCGTCTTTGTCGAACCAGGTGAGCGTGCCGCCGCGCTGCACGACGGCTCCCTCGGAGCCCTCGACCTGGAGGCAGTTCGTGACGCGCTGCGTGAGCGACGCCCAATGATGCACCAGCGACACGACGGCGCCCGACCTGAACGTCACGACGGAAGACGTAATGTCCTCGCCGGAGGAGCTCAGCAGGCCGGTCGTCAGGGACGACGCGTACACGCGCGTGGCTTCCTCGCCGAGCATCCAGCGGAACTGGTCGAACCAATGGACGCCCATAACGCTCAACGCCAGGTAGTCGGTCGAGTTGCGCCATCCGCCGGTCTCGTCGCGCCAGCCGGTATCCACGCGGGACGCGCTGATGATGCGACCGAGACGCCCGTTGAGGATCTCCTCGCGCATTCGGGGAATGGGCGTCATCCAGCGGAAGTTCTGGCTCACGGCCAGCGTCACGCCCGCGCGATCAGCCGCGTCGACGATCGCCTGCGCCTCGTCCAACTCGTGCGTGAATGGCTTCTCGACGAACACGTGCTTGCCCGCCTCCATGAGCGGCAGGCACACGTTCGACCGCACGCCGGGTGGCGTCAGGACGACGCCTATGTCGAATTCGCCCCATTGCAGCAGTTCGTCGAGAGACGCGAAGCCGGTCTCGACGCCGGTTTCCTCCTGCCGCTGCCGACGCAGTTCGTCGTTCATGTCGCACAGGGCCGCGATCTCGGCGCGCTCCGTGAGTCCCTCGAACGCTTCGTAGTGCGCGGGCGCTATCCGTCCGCAGCCGATGAGCGCGGCTCTGTACATGTGCGGCGTTCTCCAATTTCGCGGCGCCTTCGATTCCGCGCGGCTAGAAGTCGATGGCAACCACCTCGTGGTCCAACACCGACGGGACCTCAACCGTGACGTATCCGTCCGCCTGGTCATACGCGACACTCGAGCCGACTGCAAGCAAGCGCGCCGACTTCGGGATTCTTCCCTCTGGGATGCGAGCCCTGACGGTCTGGCGGCCGACGGGCAGCAGCTCGCGGAACGGCCCCTTCATCATCATGGGGTTCGTCAGGTTGACCAGGTGCACCGTCATCGACTCCGCCTGCTGCCACACGGTGACGTCGAGCACGCCGGGTCCATCGACCGTCACCACGGCAGGTTCGTCGGTCGCCCACGTCACCGCAGCGTCCAGTAGCTTCCCGTGGTCCACGCAGAGCACCTCCCAGAACACACGGTCGATGTCCCAAGGAAAGTAGACCACGCGTCCGGCGCCGACCTGACGCGCGTATACGGCCGGGATGTCCGTCCGCGGCTGCCGCGGGTAAACCTCCTCCATTGGGAGATCCGGGTACCCCGGGATGAGTGTCAGCGGCGCGGCCTGCGACGCCTCACGCGGCGCAACCGGCAGCCAGTAGACGCCGTTGATGATGCGCCCGGCGCCCTCGATGCCCCGCAGCAGCGGATGGCCGGTTTCGGCTTCGACGCGCACGTATGAGTTCTTCGTCGGGCCCCCCAACGGGCCGGTAACGTCTGCGCCGAACAGGTCTGCAAGGCCCAGATTCTCACGCCGGGCTCCAGACTCGTCGTAGAGCGACGTCTCCATCGTCGCGACCACGCTGCCTCCCCTCGCCACGAACTCGCGGATCTGCCCGCACTGCGCGTCGGACATCGCCGCGATGTTCGGCAGGATCAGCGTGCGGAAGCGCTCGAGATGCCCCGCGTCGAGTAGTTCGTCGTGGACCATCTCGAAGGGAATGCGCGCCTCGACGAAAGCCTGGTACATGCCGAGAGTGTGGTGTTCTACCTTCTCGCCGGCGCGCTGTCCGCCGTAGTACGTCGCCGTGCGTTGCGAGTACACCAGCCCGACGCGGGCCAGCGGACGCTCGTTGCGCAGGTAAGGCTCCCACGCCTTGTGCCGGGCGAAGATGTCCTCGACGGGGGCGAGCCAGCGTTCGTCGTGCAGGTTCGCGCAGAACTTGATGAACCACGGGCGCATGCCGTTGGCGATCGCGTCTGCTGCCCATATGCGAAGCTCCGCGTCGTTCTGCACGGAGTCCTTCCACCGATGCGGCTCCTCGATGCCGACGCTGAACATTGCGGCGATGGGCTTGTCGCCCATGGTCGCGCGGAACTCCTTGGCGTTCTTCCCGTTCGCCCACGGCGGCATGAGACCTCGCCGCGACTGCCTGTCGGCAACCAGGAAGTCGGCGATCTCCCCCACCTGCCTCATGTTCATGGCGCTGAGCGCGCCGCCACCCGAATTGGGGATGAACCGCGAGTCCGGGTTGATCTCCTGGATCGCGTCGTCCCAGAGTCGCCACAGCGAGAACAGTCGCTCCTGCTTCCACGTCAGATGCGCGCGGAACGCCGCGTCATCGAGATCGCGAGTGCGCGGGAGCTCCATGCCGCACGCCTCATCGAAACCGGTCGCGCAGCGCTCGCAGTAGCACATGCCGTGACCGGTCCACCGGTTGCTGAATACGCCGTCGAGGCCGTAGAGCGTCATGATCTCCCGGTGGACGTCGGTCATGAACTCGAAGTTGTACGGTCCGAGGGCGCATGTCACCCATCGGTTCGGCGTTGCCCAGTGCCTGCGGGGTTGGCCGTCGGCGTCGACGGCGATCCACTCAGGGCGTGCTTCGCGCGCGTCGTCCAGGACGGAGTGCGGGTCCGTGCGGGCGATGACGACCATGTCCATCTCACGGCATCCCGCGACCAGATCGCCGAAGATGTCGCTGTCGCCCAGGAAACTGCTGCGATGGTGCAGCGGGATTTCTGTCGGGTAGAAGGCAACGCAGCCGCCAGCGCTCAGGCACGCCGCGTCCGAGTGCGTCCGGCGGAAGTAATCGAGCCAGAACCCCAGATCCCACGTCTCCGGGTCGTCCTCGACGAACGCGAGTTGGGCCCAGCGCATCGGCCGGTCGAACAGCGCAACCGATGTCTCCGTCGAGGCCATGCCGTTCCTCCTGTACATATTGACGCTCAGACGTGCCCGCCGCCGCCAAGAGATAGCATGGTTGACCGAGACGAGGCGGTCAGACGGCCGCCGATCGACGGCTCGGAGGGGTCGCGAGCAGCCCGACGGGAACCATCACGGCGATGATGACGGCGAACAGTCGCAGCGAGACGTCGTAGCTTCCGGCGACGTCGTTCAGGAAGCCCATCACGAACGGTCCCAGGGCCGACGCCCCACCCAGCATCGTGGCCATGATGCCCTGTATCTTGCCGAGATGGGTCCGGCCGTAGTACCGCGCGAAGAGCGTGGAGATGATCGTCATGAAGAAGGTCTGACCCAGTCCGAAGAGCCCCGCCGTCAGATACGCGTGTGGCAGCGACGTGGCCTGTGCCAGCAGCCAATCCGCGATCACGAGGGCGGCCAGCGATACGCAGAGCATCACGTTCAGGCGGATGTGGTCCGCGAGGATACCGGCGACGAGAAACAGCGCCGCACTCGTCCCGGCGAGTACCGTGAACCAGGTCGCGGCGTTCTGGATCGTGAAGCCCTTCTCGAGGAATATCGGCTGAATGTTAAACTGGACGCCCGTTCCGACCATCGACCACAGCGCCCCGGCCGCCGCCATCACCCAGAAGGCGCGCGTGCAGAGCGCCTGGGAAGGCGTGAAGCTGTCTGCGTTGCTGGCGACTGTGCTCGCCTGCTCCTGCCCACCAACGTCTCCGTCGGGCCGCAGGCCTATGTTCTCCGGTCGATCGATGAACACGAGCCAGAGGATTCCGCCCATGACGACCCATACGACTCCACCGAGGATCGCGTAGGACGCGCGCCATCCGAAGCGCACGATCAGCCACACCGTTCCCGCCGGAACCAACCCGCAGGCCAACTCCGAGCCGACACGCTTGATCCCGGTGACCGTGCCCAGGCGCCTGTTGAACCACATCGCGTCCGTGTTGCCCGCGATGAGGCTCATCGCCCCCTGTCCGCACATGCGCAGCAGCAGGAAGCAGCCGAACAGCGTGACCACGCCCGTGACGCGCGACGTCGCGTAGCAGGCCAGCCCAAAGACGAACACCACGACGCCCAGCGTCCTCTTGCCCCCATACCGGTCGAACAGCGCGCCGATGTACGTCATCGGAAGCGCCGCCAGGAGCGTCCCGAGCATGTACGCGCCCGTAAGCTGCGTGTCGGAAAGCGACAGCGATTGGCGGAACGAGCTATTGAAGGATGAGATGCCGTACGTCTGGCCCGGCGAGGTGCAGATGCCGGTGACCATCGTCGCGGCGGCCATGGCCCAGCCATAGTAGGAGGCGCCCCTCCGCGCGAACAGTCTATGCAGGTGCATGCACGGAGCCGATGGTCCTACGGATAGAGAGGACGGAAATGCGCCAACCCCCATGGCACGGGCTGAAGCAGGAGCGGAAGCCCGGCGGCAGGAAGTGTAGCCGCCGATCGTGACCGCGACCATCGGCGCGTGGGCTCAGGAACGCTTCGCCCGCGACCACGTCACGACGACCCAAGTCGCGACGCTAACGAAGATGAGCGACCCGCCGATGACCGTGCTCCGCGGCGGCACTTCCCCGACCACGAAGTAGGTCCATAGCGGCGTCAGGACGATCTCCAGCAGCACGATGAGAGAGGCGCGATACGCCGGAACATGTCGCGCGGCGTACGCGTACAGAACGTACGGAAACGCGAACGGGATGATGCCCAGCACGACCAGCAGGACGAACTGCCGCCCGGTGACGGCGAGCGTGCCCCACATGAACACGGCCGGGAGCAGTAGCAGCGATGAGCCGATGGCGTTGACGCACGCCACGGTCGCGGGATGCACGCGCCGCAGGCCGCGCACGGTCAGCTGCACGAGCGCGTAGCTGAATCCGCTACCGATGCCGATGACGACGGCGAGTCGCGCCCCGACAGGAGCACCGAGGAAGATCACGCCGATCCCGGCCATCGCGACAAGGAGGATCGCCGCCTCCCCTTTGGGAATCCGTTCGCCGAGGAGGAAGGGCGACAGCGCCACGACCCATATGGGCGACGTGTATTGCAGCACGATCGCGCTCGCGGCAGTCGTCAGAGACGCCGTCACGATGAACGTGATGGTCATCAGCGTGAACGCGCCTACGGCCGCGATCCGCAGCAGAACCGGCGCGCGGAGCCGCGTGGCCCACGGACGAATCGCCCACGGAGATATGAGAAGGCCGCCGATGAACGAACGGTAGAACGCGATCGACACCGCCGGTACGCCCGCGCCGTCGGCGTGGAGCAGCTTGATGAGCGGGCCGTTCCAGCTCCACATGACCGCCGTGAGGACCAACGCCCCAACGCCGAGCCATTGCGCGCGTCGGGCCGGCGTCGGCGTGCCCATGAAGAGGGTGGCTCCGTATTGTTAGGCGGAGACGAACACGCACCGTCGGGGCGCTATGACGCTGCATCCATGGCGACGCAACTGATGACGACCGCGGCGAACGACCTACGGCTTCTGCGATCGGCACGGGCGATCCTCGCCGATCCCAACGGCATAGCTCCAGCGCTGGCGCGCGCGTTCCTCGAAGAGCGCCGGCTGATACTCGTCAGCAACCAGCGCCTCCTTGACGCCGCCGATCAGGCGGACGCGGGTGTGGTCGCAGACCTGCGTAGGAAGATCGCGGAGCACGACGCCGAACTCTCGTTCGATCTTATTCAGCACCTGCTCGGGGCGCAACAGCCCTCCGCGCGGCGGAAGGGGAGGGGCGTCGTCTACACGCCGCGGCACGTCGTCGAGGCTGTGTGCGCGCGTGTCGTGAAGCTGAGCCGTGACGCGGGCGGCGACCCGGCGTCCCCCGGCTGGAAGGCGCTCGACCCCGCGATGGGCGCCGGGGCGTTTCTCCTCGGCATGGCCGAATTCCTGCGCCGCGAGACCGGCGCACGGCCGTCGGACATCATCGAGCGCAGGCTGTACGGCGCGGACATCTCTTCCAAGAGCGTGGAGACGGCGGAGCTGCTGCTGAACCTATGGGCGCTCGACTCGGGGGATGACGCTTCTCGCATCTCGACAAACCTGCGCGTCGGCAACTCGCTCGACGGCTCCGCGCTGCACGACGAATTCGGTGTGGAGGACGGCTTCGGCGCCGTCATCGGCAATCCGCCGTACGTGCGTATCCAGAACATGGATACCGAAGCGCGTCGGCAGATCCGCGAGACGTGGCGGTGCGCGACGAACGGCAGCGTCGATCTCTACATGCCGTTCATCGAGATGGCGCTGCGCGAGATCCGGGACACCGGCGTCGTGGGGTACATCGTCCCGAACACGTTCACGCATACGCGCGCCGGGCAGGCGTTGCGCGAACTCCTTACCCGCTCCGGCACGGTGTCGGAGATGTACGACTTCGACCATCATCCGGTGTTCCGGGGCGTCGCTACGTACGCGTGCCTTCTGTATCTGTCGCGGGAACGGCGGTCGCATCTCAAGTACACGCGGGCCTCGTCGGGCGGCGCGGTCCCCGCGGAGCCGCAATACGGCCTGATACCCTACGCGCGCCTGAACTCCGACCGATGGGAGCTCGTCACCGACGAGGCGCATCCGGTGGTGCACGCGTTGGAGTCCACGGGTCGGCCGCTGGGGTCCATGGCTCGTATCGGCGTCGGCCTGGCGACGCTAGCGGACGCCCGCTACCTGCTCGACGGCGCGCAGGAAGACGGACTGTACGTCAAGGAGACCGATGCGGGACGGTTCCTGATAGAGCCGGGCATTACACAAGCGATCGTGAAGGCCAGCACCCTCAAGACCGAGCCCGACATCGTGCGTGCTCGGACACGCATCCTCTTCCCGTACCACGGCGCGAACGGCGCGGCGGAGATCATCCCCGAACGGCGTCTGCGGCGGGAGTTTCCCGGGGCGTATCGCTACCTGGAGTCCGTGCGAGACAAGCTCGATGCTCGCGATCGTGGCAAGCCTAATCCGGTGGCGTGGTACGCGTTCGGAAGATCGCAGGGCATCCGCAGCAACTTCGGGCGGAAGCTGGTCACCTCGGGTCTTAACCTCGCGAGCAACTTCCTGCTGTGCGAGGACCCGTCGGTGACGTTCTACGCGGGGTACTGCGTGCAGACGGACGCCGAGGATCTGCGCGTGCTGCAGAAGATCCTGAACTCGCCACTGATGGACTTCTATATCCACCACACGAGCCGTTCCTACCAGCACGGCTACAAGTCGTACGCGAAGGCGTACACGCGGCGCTTCGCGATCCCACATCTTCGCGACTCGGAGCGGGAGTTCGTGCTAGCCGTGACCGACCCGTGCGAGTTGGTGTCGATGCTTCTCGGCAAGCACGGGCTGGATCTCGACGCGCACGCGGCTCTGGCCCGTTTCCTCAGTGAAAGCCCCAAGATGGCGACGACGTTGCCCGCCTACGAGCCTGCGGCTGCACCCGACGCCGGGGCGTCCGCCTCAAGGCTCTGGTAGCTGTACACACAAAGGGCGGCCCATTACAGGCCGCCCTTTGTGCCGATGTATGAATCGCGCGTTACTGTCGGCGCTTCACTTCGGCCCACGTCGTCGTCGCCTTGCCATCGGCGTCCACGGCGAACGCGGAGGTGCTGACTTCGACGTTGTCGATGGCCCACCACCAGTCGTTCGTGGCGTCGGTCATCTCCCAGACGACGGTCATCTCCTTGGCGCCTTTGGGATTCGGGATGGTGAACACCAGCGTCTCGTTGACATTCTCCAGGTCGTTGAAGAGTTCGTCGATCTTGTCGTGCTTCGCGATGAACTCCGTGTCGATCCCCAGGGACTTCATGGTCAGGATGTCGACTTCGTTGCCACCGTCGAAGGTGACGTACAGACGCGCGTTCTGCGTGTCTTCCGGCCGCCAGCTCGAGTCGAACTGCACGGTGACCGAGTCCGGGCCCACGTTGCTCATGGGAATCGGCGGCGTAAACAGCCAGGTGAAGTAGCCGGGGCCCGCGGCGCCGTTGGCGTCGTCGTATTCATCCGGGTCGGCGATCGCGACGGTCCCTATGGCGAGGCCACCTGCTCCGGGATCGGTGAACAGCCTGCGGTCCTGATCGCCCGCGACCGTCTTCCACCAATCGGCGGACGCGAACGACCAACCTTTCCATTCCGTTATGCCGTTTTCCGCGGCCAGGTCGAACTCGGCGACCCACCCTTCGGGGCCTTCCGCGCTCCATACCTTGGCGCCTGCCGCCTCGTCGACGTTCGGGCCCAGGACGACACTCTCGAAGTCCTCCTCGAATATCACCTCGTCCGCGATCAGCGGAGCCGCTATCAGCAACAGCAGCGGCACACATAGTGTCAAGCGGGTCATAGCCATCTCTTCCCTCATCTCATAACGCGCAGGGCCTCCGCCGGCATGGCCGACGGAGGCTCTGACACTGCGGTACTTCGGTTCGGCTCTGCCCGGGTCTAGCGCCGCTTGAGCGTGCCCCAGTGCGTCGCGAGCTTGCCGTCAGCGTCCACGGCGGTGTCGCTCATTTCGCCGGTGACGCGGATGTTGTCGATGGCCCACCACCAGTCGTTGGTCGCGTCGTACATGCGGAACCCAATGACCAGCGACGAAGCGCCGTCCGGGTTGCCCAGACCGACGGTGACCGACTCGTTCACCTGCGCCGGGTCGGCGATCGACTCTTCGGTTCCGGCCAACGGGCGCACGACCGTCGTGTTGCTACCGTCGGGGTCGAAGCGGAGGACCTCAATCGCCGCGCCGCCGTCGTAGGAGACGGTGACCATCGCGGCCTGCGTGTCCTCGGGACGCCAGCTCGAGTCGAACGTCAGCGTGACGGAGTCGGCGACCGTGCCGCTCACGTCGATTGCCGGGGAGCTGAGCGTCGAGTCGAAGGGCCCGCCGTCCAGCGCGCTGTTGATGTCGTCGTACTCGTCAGGATCAGCGACGGCGACTACGCCGATGCCGAAGCCGCCCTTGCCGGCGTCGGTGAACTGCGTGCGTTCCTGGTCGCCGGCCGCTTCGGCCCACCATGTCGCGAGCGGGAAGGACCACCCGAGCCACTCGGTGACGCCGTTGGTCGGCATGGAGCCGTCGTTGCTGACGGACCAGCCGGCCGGCGCGTCGGCCGTCCACACGGCCGCTCCCGCGACGCCTTCATCGACGTTGGCCCCGAGGGTCACTCCCTCGAAGTCCTCGGCGATCAACTCCGTTGCCGAAACGACGGCCGGAGCGGTGCTTGCGAGCAGCGAGAAGGACAGCGCGGCCGCGCCGCCCACAATTGCGAATCGTATACGGCTCATGCGAGACGTTCTCCTTGGTAAATGTGCCCGGCAGCGATCTGCGCCAGGCGAACAAGGGCGGGCCGACCGTCGGCCGCCCTGCCACGGGATGCTACCGGGCCTCCCTGAGCGCTCCCCAACTGGTCGCCGCTTTCCCGTTCGGATCGACCGGGTATGTGCTCACGATGGTGACATTGTCGAATTCAGACTGCTGCGCGTAGAGCTGGATGCCGACGAATCCGCCTTCGTAGTCGGTATCCTCGGCCTCGATCACTACTTCGTTCGCGACGTCGCCATTGTCGTTGGTGAACTTGAACTGGCCTTGGGTCACCTCGAGCGTCCAATGCATGGGGACGCCTTCGGGGTACGGGTCGTACTGTGGCGGGTGCTGTACCTCGAGCAGGTCGTACCACGGTTCATCATCGCTGATCCGCTTGTGCATTATGACCATCGGGCCCTTCTCGCCGTCGATGGGCACGTCCGGCCAGCCGTCGTTGATGATGTTGACGCGGTAATGGCTATCTACCCCGGTGTACGCCCACACGAGACCCATGCCGTCATTGTCCGCCGCAGCGACATCAATGTCCAAGATGAAGTCGATGTATTCCTCGCCCTGGTACAGGAGGAACGTGCCCATCAACATGGCGTCGGCCTTATCGCCCCAGATGTTCGACCCCTGGTACACGACGTTGCCGTCAAGCCCGATAGCGGACTTGCGGACCTCCCAAGTAGACGGTCCTGCGTCGCCGAGGTTCGCCCCCTTTTCGTCGACGACCAACCAGTCGTCGAGGTCCCCGCTCTCGAAGTCGAGGACGGTCTGCGCGTGGACGGTCAACGTCAGTGCGATCGCCGC
>NYZG01000145.1 GCA_002687025.1 Candidatus Poribacteria bacterium | reverse complement strand
CGCTCGGAAGCGTTCGCGGGGCCAGATCGTCGATGGCAAGGGTGATGTCGGCGAAGCGCCCTTCCAGGTCCTCGCGCAGGGCGGCGATGTCGTCTCGCACTTCCTGCAGCCCATCGACTGCGGCAGCGCCGCGGCGGGTGCGCGCTTCGAGTACCAGCTTCGTGATGGCCACGGGCGTGTACGCCAACACCCCAACCGCCGCGAGGCCGGCGATGAAAGGCCACGCCGCGGTCGGCAGGTGGAACTGGAGGGGCGACCCGCGGAAGGCGATAATCGCGACGATGGCGACGATGAACGGCCAGGCTCTTCGCATCATGTGCCCCTTCCTGTCCGTAGGGTAAGAGCCGGTCGGCGCCGCGACAAGCGAATCAGGCGCGCACGCGGTGCTTCTCCGGGCGTTCGCTCAGGCCGAACGCCGCGGCGACTCCGCCAAGTGAGATAAGCGCGATGACGAGGAACACACCGCGGTACGCGACTGCCGGCGCGTGACCCGCGTCGAACTGCGTTTGCAGGAGCATGCCGGCCAACGCCGTGCCCACGACGGCGCCGATGAAGCGCAACATGCTGTAGAGGCCTGCCGCGGCGCCCATCCGGTCCGCGGGGATGCGGCGCATGGCGATCCGGTGGAGCGCCGCGAGCATGAGACCCGCCCCAAGTCCGTGAGACGCAAGGAGCGCCACACTCGGCCACAGCGTCGCCGATTCCGGCATGCGTGAGAACCCCACCATGACGCCGACCTGCACGCTCAGGCCGACGACGACGGGCACGCGGCTGCCCAGCCGGTCTGCGAGACGCCCGCCGAATCGCACGATGAGCGCCATCGAACCGGGGTTTACCATCGCCATCAGGCCGATGCGCGTCACGGGCAGATCATGGACGTCGGTGAGATAAAGCGGCACAAGGAATGACATTCCGCCCATCGCGAACATGCGCATCGCGGCGCAGAACGACGTGAGGCCGAACGTCCGCTCGCGTAGCGTGGACAGGGGAATCAGCGGTCTCGCTCGGTGCGACTGATGCCACACCAGCGCGACGCTCAGCGCAGTTGCGGCGCCCAGGAGACGCCAGTCGCGCATCGGCGCGACGCCCGTGACAGGCCGGCTGGACAGGTAGAAGAGCCACGCGCTGACCGCTCCGGCAAGCAACGCCGCTCCCTGCCAGTCGAACGATCTGAGTACGCCGGGCGTCTTGCCGTTGGCGCCGTGCGGGATCGCGGCGAGCACGACGATGAAGGCGGCCACGCCGGCCGCCAACGGCAGCGCGAACGCCGCGCGCCACCCCCATGCCGCGATGAGAAGCCCGGCCAGCACCGGCCCGATGAACGCCGTCGTCGGGCCGACGGAGCTCCACATTCCAAGCGCGCGGCCGCGCTTGTCCGGTGGGAAGATGGCGGAAATGAGCGCCATCCCCAGCGGCATGATGCCGCTCGCGCCGGCACCCTGAATGGCACGGCCCGCGACGATCCACGCGAGGTCTGGGGCGACGGCCGTTACCGCGGTTCCAACGGAAAACAGAGCGACGCCCATGAGCAGCAGACGACGCGGGCCGAGACCGTCGCTCAGTCGGCCGTAGACGGGCATGAGCACGGTGAACGCGAGCATGAACGCCGTCGCGATCCATGCCGTCTCATCGGCGCGGATGGCGAAGTGATCTCGAATGACCGGGAGCGCCACACGCGACATCGACGACGTGAGGGGCATCAGTATCGACGGGAAGATCAGGCTGATCAGGACACGCCGGGCGGCAGCGTCCGTGGCTCCGTCGCCTTCGTCGGTGGCCTCCGGCTCTCTCACGTAACTCCTGACTGGTAGGTCCGTGCGGACGACGCGACCCCACGCGAGGGGCGCCCGGCCGACGCCACAAGGGTACTCGGCCGGGCCCGTGTACGTCCGGGCGCGTGTCGCGCGGGCGTACCCTACACGCCCCAGTGGTCGGGCAGCGCGCCGTCTGGGCCGGTGAACATGCCGTCCATCTCGTGGGCCTCGATGAGCTCGTCGCACAGGTCGCGGATCTGGTCCAACGTCAGTTCGGCGCCGGTGTGCGGGTCGAGCATGGCGGCGTGGTAGACGGCTTCGCGGTCGCGGTTCAGCGCGGCGTCGACTGTTAGCAGTTGCGGGTTGATATTCGTGCGGTTCAGCGCGGCGAGCTGTTCGGGCAGGTCTCCCACGTACGTCCCCTGGACGCCGTTGCGGTCGACCATGCACGCCACCTCGACCACCGTACGTGAGGGCAGGTTCGTGATAAGACCGCTGTTGAGGATGTTCCCGCCGATCTGTAGCGGCGTGTCCGTCTCCATCGCCTCCATGATGTATGAGCCGTATTCGTGCGTGCGGGAGTGGGACAGGTCCGCGTCGTGCACGAGGTCCTGGCTGCGCTCTTTCCAGTCGGCGATTTGGCTCACGCATCGCCGCGGGTACTCGTCCAGCGGGATGTTGAACTCCTCGATGAGCTCGGGATGGCGGTCGCTGATCCAGTAGGGGAGGTATTCGGCGAGATGCTCGGAAGACTCGGTGATGTAGTAGCCGAAGTGGCGCATCATCTCGTAGCGCACCATGTCGTAGTGCTTCTTGGCGCCTGGCTTGCGCGCCTCCTCGTTCATGGCGGCGGCGCGGCGCTTGATCTCCGGGTAGAGATCCTCGCCGTCGTCGGTGACCTCCAGCAGCCACGCCTGATGGTTGATGCCCGCGATCTTCCACTGCAGCTTCTCGACATCGTCGCGCATGCCGAGGTGGCGCAGGATGCCGCTCGCGCATCCCTGCACCGAATGGCACAGCCCGACCGCCCTGATGTCGGACCCTTCGAGCACTGCGCCGGTCACCATCGCCATGGGATTCGTGTAGTTGAGGAACCACGCGTCCGGGCACACGTCTTCCATGTCGCGCGCGAACGCCAGCATCGGCGGGATGGTGCGGAGTCCGCGGAATATGCCGCCGATGCCAAGGGTGTCGGCGATGGTCTGGCGCAGGCCGTATTTCTTGGGTATCTCGAAGTCGATCACGGTGCTCGGCTCGTAGCCGCCTACCTGAATGGCGTTGACGACGTATTTGGCGCCTCGCAGCGCGTCTTTGCGATTCTCCGTGCCGTGGTAGGCGGATATCCTCGCGCGGCCATCGTTGATGTTCTTGTTGAGGTTGTCGAGCATGAGCTTCGACTCGGCCAGGCGCTCGGCGCCGACGTCGTAGAGCGCTATCTCGGCGTCGCGTAGCGGGTCGGCGCACATGCAGTCGCCAAGGACGTTCTTCGCGAATACCGTGCTGCCCGCGCCCATAAACGTGATTTTCATTCGTGCCTCTCAGCAGATGTCGGGATGCCCGACCACGATCCCCTCGCACCGGTGCTCGACCAGCCTAAGATAGGGCGCCTCGCGGCGGCAATGGTAGGGCCGCCGGACCTCGGGCGTCTTACAATGGGGGTCAGCAGGCTGTGAGCCAGCAGGGATGAGGAGGCGCGCCATGCCCGTGCACATCGAACATGCGAGCATCACCGTACCCGACATGGACGACGCGATCGCGCCGAGGGGAGCCCGGCGTATGCGGCCTGATCGCGCGCGATTCGCGTATTCGGCCAACCATCCGACGGGCGTATCGGCACTATCCCATAGCCGGATGGGAGGCACATGCGTGAACTGAGCACCCTCGTAGCCGAAGCCGCGTCCGCGTCCACGCCTGCAGCGCGACGATCGCGGGCGTTTGGCGAGATCGTGACGCAGCTCCAGGACATGGCCGTCGGGTACGCGTATGCCAGGCTGGGGGACTTCCACCTTGCCGAGGACGCCGCTCAGCACGCGTTCGTGGAGGCGTGGCGGAACGTGGGTCAGCTGCGGGATCACTCCGCGTTCGCGGCGTGGTTGCGCCGCCTCGTCGTCGGGGCTTGCAGCCGCCTGACGCGCGGCAAGCAGGTCCAGACGGTTCCGATCGACCGTGCTGGAGACGTCCCATCCGACGAGCCGACACCCCACGAGAACGCGGAACGCCGCGAGCGCCGCGCCCACGTCCTCGCGGAACTCCGACGACTGCCAGAGGGCGAGCGGGTCACGACGACGCTCTACTACATCGGGGGGTACACGCAGGCGGAAGTGGCGCAGTTCCTCGACGTTCCCTTGGGAACTGTGAAGTACCGCCTCCACTCCGCTCGGAAACGCCTGAAGGAGGGGCTTATGGACATGGTCAGAGACACGTTGCACGACGGAGCGCCGTCTCGGGACGCGGCATTCGCGACGCGCGTCGCGCGCTTGACGCAGCCCGAGACAATGAAGACGCCGCGCTACCAGTACGGCGTCGAACCGGTGGACGGCGGCGACGCATGGGCGATTATGAAGGCGTGCGCGGCCGGGGACATCGAAACAGTTCGCCAATTCCTGGCCGGGGATCCCGCGCTCGCGAACGCCCAGTATTGGTACCAGTTCCCGATCCACTTCGCGGTGCGGGAAGGGCACGCCGACATCGCGCGACTCC
The DNA here is from genome assembly GCA_002687025.1 of Candidatus Poribacteria bacterium. Taxonomy (GTDB): domain Bacteria; phylum Poribacteria; class WGA-4E. Next base: position 4,018 of record NYZG01000145.1, on the reverse strand, counting down.
TGCTCGAAGCGGGCGCGGAGCCTGGGCGCTCGCGGTACATGTACAACTCGTGGCGAGATCTCGTGCGGGAGGCGACGCGACGCGGGTACGAGGACGTCCGACGCGTATTGCACGACGTGCTGACGACACGCTACAACTACGACCCGGCGTTCGAGGAGTTGGCGCAGGCGATCAGGGATCGCGACCGCGCGGCAGTCGACGCCATCGTCACAGGGACGCCCGAGCTCGCGCAGGCCTCCGATGCCCTCGGGCAGAGCGCCTTGCACTGGGCGGGGCTCACGCACCAGCCGGAACTCATCGACGCGTTCCTCGACCGCGGCGCCCCCATCGACCGGCCGCGCGCCGACGGCCAGACTCCCGCGATGCTGGCGATGAACGGCGACTATCACTACCGGCGCCACCGGGACCTGCCGGCGCACGTGACACAGGACTGCTGGCCGACCGTCGACCACCTGCTCGAGCGCGGCGCGGAATACAACCTGTCCATCGCTACGATGAAGGCGGATGCCACCCGCGTCTCGGCCGTCCTCGGGGAGACTCCCGAGAAGGCTCGCACTCTCGATTCCGCCAGAGTCAGCTACCTGTGCTACTGCGCGTGCGTCGAGCGCACCGACATCGCGGAGCTCCTCCTGCAGCTAGGCGCCGATCCGAACGCGCCGGAGGCCCTGGCCAACCGGGGCCGGGCGCTCCACGAAGCGTGCGGCAGGGCCGATGTCGAGATGGTCGAGTTGCTGCTCGCTCACGGCGCGGATCCGAACGCAGAAGTGGACTCCTCCGGGACGTGTCAGCACATCGTCACCGCGCACGACAGGGGAGGGCCGCGCAGAGAGCACGTGCTGCGTATCCTGCGCGAACATGGCGCCGTCCCGGCCCCGTACGACATGACCACCGAGGAACTACGCGACGCGCTGGCGTCGGACGACGAGCGCGTGGAGAACGAGGTGTTCGTGTCCCAGGTGTTTGCGCGCGACGATCCCGATCTGCTGCGCGCATTGCTCTCGACGCGACGCGACGCGATCAGACCTCTGCCCAACGTGGGGGCACGGTTCCCCCAGTCGCGGGGGAGCCTCGACATGCTCTTCGAACACGGCATCGACCCGAACCTGGGCGACTGGTTCGGCAAGACGTGGCTGCACTGCATCGCCGAGGGGGGCCACGTCAGCCTCGCCGAGGCGATAATCGGACACGGCGCGGACGTCAACGCCATTGAGGCCGAATACCGGCGCACCCCGCTGGCGGAGGCGGCCAAGGCCGGCCGCCTCGCCATGGCCCGGGTTCTCCTCGACCACGGCGCCGACCCCAACCTGCCCGAGGACGCATGGGCGCGGCCGCTAGCCTGGGCGCTCGACGCGGGGCACGGCGATGTCGTGGCCTTGCTGAGGGAACGCGGCGGGCTCACGTAGAGCCTGACCGCAGGGCCGCGAAGCCTCCGTGGTCCGCTCCTAGAATCCCTGCTCGAAGAAGCGATCGAAGATTCCGTCGGGGAGTGGCGCCGTCACCGCGCGGGCGTTCATCTCCAACTGCTCGACGTTCAGGCTGCCGAGTGGATTGGCCTGGATGCGCTCTTCCTGGAGGCAATACTGCAACGCCAGCGCGAGGATGCTGACGTCGTTGTCGATGCACCACTGGCGCATCTTCGTCGCGCGCTGGATGTCCTCGTTGCTCTGATCGTGGCCGGACAGGTCGATGCCGGTGAGATAGCCGCGCATGATGGACCAACCGTTCATCACGCCGATGTCCTTCTCCGCGGCGGCGGGGAGGATGTCTTCCTGAGCCGTCGAGCGGAGCAGGTTGTAGTCGTTGAAGCACAGCAGGACGTCGATATCGCCGCGCTCGATGGCGGCAAGATGCGAGTCGTGGGGGTTCATCCCGTAGCCGACGTTGTTGATGAGCCCCTCTTCCTTCAGCCGCTTGATGCCCTCGAGCGTTCCGCCGGCCGCGAGCGTGGGCTCGATCTGCCCCGGGTCGTGGATGAGCATGGCATCGAAGTGGTCCGTGCCGAGGATGTCGAGCTGATCGCGCACGTCGTCGATGGCGCGCTGAGCGGAGTAGTCCGCCTCGCCCTCGCCGTAGAATCCCCACTTGGCGGCGCTGTGGCAGCAGAGGCGGCCGCTGATGATGACTTCATCGCGCCCTATCGCGCCCCGCTTGAGGGCAACGCCCAACTTCCGCAACGAGTCGCCATAGCAGCGCGCGCAGTCGAAGTGATTGATACCGATGTCCACCGAGTGTCGGATCAGCGCGACGGCCTCATCGTCGGACACGGGTCCGAAGTTGTTGCCGAATCCCTGCGTGCCGAACGGGATGACGGGAATCTGAAGTTCGCTCTTGCCCCATCGTCTACGTGGTACAGCCGGTATGTCCGCCATGCGTAAGCCCTTCTTTCGACGATCCATCTATGTGGCGCGCGCAGCTAGAGTTACCGAGCGTAACAGGATCACTCGCCCGCGGCGTCGCGCGCGTGCCACGTGAAACTGCCGACCTGCGGCTCGGCCGGGAGGAGTATCGCGCGGAACAGCGCCTTGAACGTCGTCTGCGACCAACTGCGGTAGTGCGGACGGAACCCGAGCAGATGGACCTGGCCGTCGCCGATACGCAGGCGTCGCCACGCCGAGGCGCCCGCGATCTTCTTGGCGTTGCTCGCCCACCCGGAGAGGAGTATCCCGCTCTTCGGATACGTGAGCAACGCCTCGCCGACCACGTCATCGCCGTGGTCAGGATCCGTGGCGTCGGGCAGCGGGACGTACGCGCGAGAGTTGGAGAAATAGACCGGCTGGGACGCCGGGAAACCCACCGTCCAAGGCGAATCCGGCGCCGGGACGGTGCGCAGAATCGACCCCGGGCAACGGAAGCGATCCTCCCCGTCTCCGACGGCGTTCTCTAGCTCCATCCCGAACAGAGCGATGGCGAAGTCCGCCGCCTGATCGCACGCGATGAGCGTACCCCCGGCTCGCACGAATTCCTCTATCGCTACCGAGCCCTCCGGCTCGAGCCCGCCCGTGAAGCGTGAGAACACGTCGCCTTCGGCGCGACCGTCGCGGAGCGTTGACGACGAGACGCTCGGCAGTATCAGCACATCCAGATGGTCGTTCAGCCGTCCCGCGCGGACGGCCTCGTTGCGAATCCGTCGGTACGGGACCTCGCAGTAGTCGAGCGTCCAGCGCAGCCAGCCTTCGTCCATGCTCGCGGTCCACGGCGCGTATACGCCGATGCGTGGGAACGTCACGCCGACGGCCTCGACGCTGTATTCCCCGTCCACGGACGTCGCGGGGCCCGCGTCGGGCAGCGCATCGCGACCGGCGTCGCCTGTGAACACCCACTGCCCCAACGCGTCGTCGGAGGGCGCCTCTGTGACGAGGCGGGCCGGCAGACCCCTGGTCAGAGCGCGGAACAGTCGGCGTGTTCCGTCCGTGTCGTCGCCGTCGACCGAGGGCCAGGGAAGCTCTGTGGGGGTCGGCGTCGGAAGCGCGGCCAGCGCCGCCTCGACCGTGCGTAGAGCGCGCGTTTCCACCGTGAGGGCGCGCACCGCCTCCACGCGCCGCACGCCGAGAAGCATCGGTAGCGTCCAGCCGGAAACGTCGTATGGGGCCGGGCCGTCGGGGTAGCGCTGCACTTCCATCAGGTCCTTCGCGTAGGCGCCATACGGCTGCGCGCGGCGCACGACGAGCGTTCCAGCAGGATACGTCAGGTCGTCCGCGACGAACTCCTCCTCCGCCACTTCGACGTCCACTCCCCCGTGCATGAGGGTGGCCAGCAGACGCCTGACGGCATCGCGGTCGCGGTTGTCCGTAGTGATGAGCCAGGCATGGGGCGAATCGTGTTCGCCGTTGGCGATGGCGCGTTGCGACACATTGAGCGCGCCGCGCAGCCACCGTTCCGGCTCACGCGAAAGCGTCCCGAGCAGCGACCTCGCGGCCGCGAGTTCGTACTCGACGATGTCCCCGATGCGCCACCATCCGCCGGGCCACGGATTCGGGAAGCGGTTGGAGGGCGCGTACCCGGCCCCGATGTCCCCGGG
>NYZG01000144.1 GCA_002687025.1 Candidatus Poribacteria bacterium | reverse complement strand
GCCGATGAAGTTGTCGTCAACCAGGAACAGGCCGCCGCGCCAGCCGAGCTCGTACAGCGTGTCGAATTCCGCGAGCATCTGCACGCTGTCCTTCGTGCGCGGCACGCGGCCGAAGAGCTTCGTGATGTCGCAGAACTCGCAGTCGAAGGGGCAGCCGCGCGAGAACTGGGAAGCCATCGAGTCGTAGGCTTCCATGTTCAGGAGGTCGTATCGCGGCACCGGGGCGTCGCTCACGTTCGGCTTGGGCGGAACGTCGTATATGCGTTGCGCCGTGCCCTGCTGCCAATCGCTGAGGAAGTCAGCGAAGGAGTTCTCCACCTCGCCCAGCACCAGGTGGTCGACGTGCTCCAGTTCGTCGCTGAAGGATGTCGGATGCGGCCCACCCGCGACGACCGGCGTGCCGGCCTCCTTGCACCGAGCGGCCACGTCGATCAGGGACTGCTGCTGCACGATCATGGTCGAGGTGAACACCGCGTCGGCCCACTCGATATCGGCGTCCGTCAGCGGGTCGACGTTCATGTCCACCAGGCGTAGGTTGAACCCCTCCTCGGGGAACATGCCAGCGACGGTCAGGAGCCCCAACGGGGGCATCACGGATTTCTTGTCGACGAATTCGAGTGCGTGTTGGTAACCCCAGTAGGACGTCGGGAACTCGGGGGATACCAGGAGGGCGTTCTTCTGTGGCATATGCGGTTTCGTCCGTTCTTCCGTAAGACCTGTCCTGCGTGACCGATGGACGCGCATGGCGGCGCGTAACCACCGTGCCTATAGTATGTCCGGCGGCGGCGGATCGACAAATATCGCCGCAGTCGGGCCGCGCCGGGGGAGCCATCGCCAGATCGCCGTGCGCCCGTAGGGCAGCCTAGCCGATTCCCCGGCCCGAGCCAAGGCCACGCGCCGACGAGGCCGCCAGAAGGCTGTCGCGCTCGCACATGTCGCGCGCCTGTCCGATCTGTCTACGGGCCGCCTCCCCCGACGCGTTTCACCGCGCGGTCGGGTAGCGCCCGAACTCCTCGACCATCTCCGTCACGCGTCGAATGCGCTCGATCTTCGCGTCGGGCATGACGTTGTCCGCCACTCCCAGCACGAGCGCATCGCCCGGGGCCGCGTCTCGGAACACTCCGCGCATGTACTCCTCGAACTCCTCGTCGGTGTACGGGTCTTCCAGAATCACCGACGGAATGGCTCCCCATATCGCCACGCGGGAGCCCCAAGCTTCGCGGGCCATCTTCAGGGTCGTGCTCACCATGGGCGCGGTGACGAAGCACTCGACCATGTCGAATCCGCTCTGCTCGATATGGTCGAGTAGCTGCGTGGTGTCGTTGTCCGCGTGCATCGCGAGGTACTTGTCCTTTGCGTGCAGGGCTGCGGAGAAGTCGCGGTAGTAGGGAGTGATGTATTCGTCGTATATCGGTGGCGGAGTCATCTGGCTCGACAGGTGGATGCCGTGCAGAAGCAGCCTGGCGGGCGAATCGAGCACGATGGGCCAGACCGCGTCGCGGTCGATGTCCTCCATCAGGCGCAGCAGTCGCTCCACCTCGGTTCTGTGGTCGGCGAGGTGGTAGTAGGCGTCGTTGTAGCCCACCAGAGCCCTCATCCACTGGTGGAACGGGCAGTCCCCGCACGACACGAGCGGGTACCCCTCGTCACCCACATCGGCTTCGTAGGCGTCGTACTCCTCGTATGTCGGCACGTACTCCGTCCGTTCGAGGATGTACTCGACGACCGGGTAGTCCGCCACCGTCCTGAGCATGAATTCGACTTGCAGGTCGGCGATGCCGTTTGCGCGCAGGTCCTCGCTGCCGCGGAACACGGTGGAGACCGTGCCCACGGGCGTGACGTATTCCGTGCGTCGAGTCATCGGGTCGATGTCCTGTGAACGCGTCTCGACGCCGGACACGCGCGTGCGGAACACGTGGCCGTCGCGGGCGGGCGTCCCCAACCCCAGGTCGCGTTCGATGTCGCGGAGACTCATGTCGCGGTACTGCGCGGGCAGCGTGCCCTGCTTCTTGCGCGCGTTGTACCAGAGCAGCAGTCGGGGAATCCACGGCACACGGTCGATGGGGTCGCCCTGCAACACGGCGAGCATGCGTTCGCGATCCGTCATGGTCGATGCCTCCTATCTCGGACTCACCCTCAGTGATAGGTGGCCGAGGGGCATAGTGGAAGGCCTTGGTTGGCGCGTGCGTCTGCTTGACGGCACGACGTGGGGCTGGTAAACAGCGGCGAGAACCGACTTTCGCCGCCGTGAGGGATGACCGCTATGGCCCGACATCACGTGATTGCCTGCCACGTCCTGTGGCGTGAGATCTGCTACCACGCGTCGCTTTCGCACAACGTGTTCGACTTCACGTTCCTGCCCCAGGGCCTGCACAACACGCCCGAGAAGCTCCGCGACCAGGTCCAGGCCGCCATAGACGACTGCGTGGGCGAGCATGAAGCGATCCTCCTGGGATACGGCCTGTGCAGCAACGGCCTCGCGGGCATCGTCGCGCGCGACAAGCCGCTCGTCATCGCCCGCGCGCACGACTGTATCACCCACCTGCTCGGGTCCAAGGAGCGGTACCGAGAATACTTCGACAAGCACCCGGGGACGTACTGGTACAGTCCCGGCTGGATAGACTCGTCCACCATGCCCGGCGAGGAGCGATACGGGAGGATTCGCGCTCAATACGCCGAGAAGTACGGCGAGGAAAACGCCGAATACCTCATGGAGATGGAGCAGGGGTGGTTCAAGCGGTACACCAACGCCGCATACGTGGACCTCGGCGCCCAGGAGACCGGCCAGTACAAGCGCGACACGCAAGATGCGGCCGAGTGGCTCGGGTGGAAGTACGACGAGTTGGAAGGCGACCCCGCTCTCATCGTGGCGTTCCTGAACGGCGACTGGGACGACGACCGATTCATCATCGTGCAGCCGGGCGAGGTCATAGCGCCCTCCCACGACGACGGCGTGCTCACCATTGAGCCTCCTCCGACTGCCTAGCCCGCGCGAATGGACGCTAGCATCCCTACCGCGGGCGGCTACGTCTGGCTAATGTAGTCCGTGTACCGATGAATCCGATCCAGCCAAGTAGGACGCAGGAGGAGAAGCATGGCCACGGCACTTTCCGCGGACGCGCAGGTAGGCGCGATAGTCACCCATCACCCGGTCGCCGCCTCGGTATTTAGGCATCGCCGCGTAGACTTCTGCTGCAACGGCCGGCAGACGCTGGCCACCGCGTGCGCCGCCCTTGCACTCGATCCCGAGGAGCTGCTGGCCGAGGTGCTCGAAGCGGAGGCCAGGCAGGAGCCCGGCGCCGCGCCACGCGATTGGACGCAGGCTCCGTTGGGCGAACTGTGCGCGCACATCATCGGCACGCATCACGCGTACCTGCGTGTCGAGCTGCCACGACTGACGCTCTATATCCAGAAGATCGCGGGCGTCCACGGCGATGAGCACCCCGAGCTCGCGCAGATCGGTCAGACCTTCGCGGCCCTCTATGCCGAGCTCGAAGGACACATGGCCAAGGAGGAACAGATCCTCTTCCCCATGATAACGAGCATGGAGACGGCCGCGGAGCTGAACCTGTCCCTGCCGGCGTCGCACTGCGGTAGCGTGCGCAACCCGATCGGCCAGATGGAACACGAGCACGACGCCGCCGGCGGCGCGCTCCGCAGAATGAGCGAACTGAGCGACGGCTACACGGTCCCCGAAGGCGGATGCGCCACGTACCGCGAGACGTACGAGCGGCTGCACCACTTCGAGGGCGATCTCTTCCAGCACATCCACCTCGAGAACAACATCCTGCACCCCCGCGCGATCGAGCTCGAAGCCAGCCTCTAGCCGGCAAGTCGACGCCGGGGCATTCGACGCCAGGTCCCGTGGCAGGTCGTCCGCGTGAAAGCCCGGCGGCGGGCGACCTCGGGCCAGGCGCCGCCGACCAGGGGTGGATTCCATGCCAACTACTCGGCGGCTGATGTGGGGCGCCACGCTCGTCGGGGTGCTTCTGTACATCGCGACTGCGCCGTCAGTTCTGGCGAGAGCCCCGCGGCACGCGCGCATTGTCTTCGCTTCCGATCGCGATGGCGTTGGCGTGGCCGAGATCTACACGATGGATCCTGACGGCGGAGGCGTGCGAAGACTGACGCAAAGCGGCGGCATGGCGGGACATCCACGGTGGTCGCCCAACGGCCGCAGCATCGCCTTCGCTTGGGAGCCGCCGGACGGGACATTCGATGTCTACGTCATGGATCCCGATGGGCGGAATATCCGCAACCTGACCGGCAGCGAGATCTCGTACGATGCACAGCCGTCGTGGTCGCCGGACGGCCGGGAGATCGCGTACGCGTCCCAGGGGTTCGCCGGCGCGCACATCCGCCGAGCCGATTTGGATGGCGGGAGCAGCGCGCAGGTGACGTTCACGGAGCCGATCGACGCCGCGTTCGACTCGGCGCCGTCGTGGTCACCGGACGGGTCTGAGATCGCCTTCGTCACTACGCGGGGGTCGCTCTCCGAGATCTTCGCGGTCGACCCGGGCGGCGGGCAGGCGCGCCAGATCACCCGGGACGACGCGTGGAGCAGGATGCCACGTTGGTCTCCCGATGCGCGGCGTCTTGTCTACGCGCGCGGTCTCGACGGCGAAACGCCAGGTCTGGATCTGTATTCAGCAGCCGCGGACGGCGAGGGCATCCGACGGCTGACGGAACACGCGGATAGTGACGCCGGCCCCGCGTGGTCGCCGGACGGCGCGAACATCGTCTTCAGTCGGCGCCGCGGTATCGGCTTCGGTTCGACGTCGGACATCCTCGTCATGACCTTCGGCGGCGGCGAAGTACGCGACCTAACAGCGCACCCCTCGACCAACACCGGCCCTGATTGGTTCGACCCCACCATGCTGCGCGTCGGCGCGGCAGGTCGACGTCCTGTGCTGTGGAGCGGCCTACGCGCTCTGGGCGCGCCGCGTTGACCTCCCCCGTTGCGTTGCCGGCATGTGCGTTGCGCTGAGCGGCAGGACGGCCGCCCACACGGCGATAGCGTGTCTTACGCCTGTACCACCGCGACGGCCGGCTCGTCGTCCACCACTACTGCTGTTCGCGCCTCCATGAGCATGACCACCACCCTCGCGGTGAGACCTGCGCGCCTCCCAGCCGGGCCGCCACGCCGCTCGCGCCATCGCTGCGAAGCCCAGCCTCGGCCTTCGTCGTTGCTTTGCAGTGGAGAACACGTTCACATGCGCTAACGACGGGCTCTGTCGCGCGGGCGTTTGCGCTCTTCGCACGGTGAGGTGCTGGTGCCCAACCGACACAGCCCTCGATTCGCGTACGGAGACCCCCGTCGCCGTGGCTCCTTACCACAGAAGACGAACGCAACGGCACTGCAGGGACGAGCATGGATCGCACGACGAACGCCGACATCGACAGCTTGATACGGCGAGTACAGGAAGCGAAGGCGCGGCGCGACGAGCGCGATCCCGCCTACGCCGAGCTCGTGCGCCGCTTCCAGGACATGGCGTTCGGCTGCGCGTTCGCCATTCTCGGCGATGTCCACCACGCCGAGGACGCCGCGCAAGAGGCGTTCATGGACGCCTGGACGAACATCGAGGATCTGCGCAGCGACGCGGCGTTCCCGGGCTGGTTCAGGAGGGTCGTGCTGACGCGTTGCCATCGGTTCCTGCGCCGCAAGGGCGTGCACACCGTTCCGATGGACCAGGCGGCAGACGTCGCTGGCGACGAACCGGACGCGTTGGATGCCGCGCAGGCTCGAGAGTCGGGGCTGCTCATGCGGTCGGCGCTGCGGTCGCCGTCGGAAGACGACCGCATCCTTCTGGTGCTGTTCCACCTCGACGAATACTCGTATCGGCAGATCGGCACGTTCCTGGAACTTCCGCCGAGCTCCGTCGACAACCGATTGCGCGCGGCGCGGCGCAAACTGAAAGAGAGGCTGTCCTCCATGACGGCACACGATCTCAGGTCTAGCAGACCGTCCCGCGATTCGCGGTTTGTCGACGAAGCGATGGGCAGGCCGCCAGGAATGGCCGCGGATACCTGGGCAATCCTACAGGCGGCGGACGAGGGCGACGACGAGACCGTGCGCGCGATGATCGCCGACGAGCCGGATCTTGTCACCGCCAACCACGCGTACTGGCAGCCGCTCCACTTCGCCGCGCGCAGCGGACACGCGGAAGTGGTCCGTATACTGCTCGAAGCCGGGTCGGACCCGCTGTCCCACGTCTGGTGGCACGGGTATCGTAACCCGCTCGAAGCCGCCCGCGACCGAGGCCACGAGGACGCCGTACAGCTGCTCGAGGCTGCGATACGCGAACGCCACCAGGCCGCGCCGACCCGTGGCGCGCTCATCTGCGAAGCCGTCAGGTCCGGCGATCCGCGCCGCGTGGCCGACCTTCTGGACGAAGACCCGTCGTTGGTCAACGTGGCGCAGATCGTCTCGGATCAGATAGGCAGTCGCCAGCCGCTGCATGTCGCCGTCGAGATGGACCGATTCGACCTCGTCGATTTCCTGCTCGAACGCGGGGCCGACCTCGAAGGGACACGCGGCGACGGCTTCAAGCCGATCCACCTGGCGCTGTGGGAAAACCAGTGGCGCGGCCTGCGTGACAACAGGACGATGCTCGGATACCTACTCGGCAAGGGCGCGAAATACGCTGTCGGCGTCATGGCCGCGCGCGGGGATCTCGATGCGGTGCGTCGCGCCATCGAGCGCGATCCGTCCCTCGTGGATTT
>NYZG01000143.1 GCA_002687025.1 Candidatus Poribacteria bacterium | reverse complement strand
GTAGGCAGTTCGCCCGCCCCCTGACCGTAGAACAGGGTGGGCCCCACGGCATCGCCGACGACGGCCACGGCGTTGAACGCGTCGTTCACGTTCGCCAGCACGCTCGTGTCGGGGATCATCGTTGGGTGCACGCGGATACTGACATGGTCGCCGTCGCGTTGCGAGATCCCGAGCAGCTTGATCGTGTAGCCCAACTCGCGGGCGTATTCGATGTCGGCGATCTCCAGCCCGTCGATTCCCTCGCAGAAGACCCGGTCGCTGTCCACGTTGAATCCGTACGCCAGCGACGAGAGGATCGCGAGCTTGTGCGCGGTATCGTTACCTCCCACATCGAAGGTTGGGTCGGCTTCCGCATAGCCAAGCTTCTGCGCCTTCGCCAGGGCCGTGTCGTACGCCTCGCCGTGGGCGGACATCTGCGTGAGGATGTAGTTGCAGGTGCCGTTGAGGATGCCGTAAACGCTCTCGATCTCGTTGGCGGCGAGCCCCTCGTGGAGCGACCGGACGATCGGGATGCCGCCCGCGACGCTGGCCTCCAGGTACACGCCGACGCGGTGCCTGTGGGCGGCGTCGAACACGTCCTTGCCCTCGAGCGCGATGAGCGCCTTGTTGGCCGTGACGACATGCTTGCCGTGGCGGATCGCGTCCAGCACGAACGTCTTGGCTGCCCCTGTCCCGCCCATCAGCTCGACCACGATGTCGATGTCGTCGCGTCGGACCAACTCGCCGGCGTCATCCGTCAGGATGCCATCGGCAGTCTCGACACCTCGCGCCTTCGTCACGTCGCGTACGGCGATGCCGCGCACGTCGATCCGGGCCCCGAGGTGTGTCTCCAGGCTGGCGGCCCGCTTACGCAGTATCCTGACCACGCCGGTCCCGACGGTCCCGAGACCGATGATTCCTACACGCACGTTGTCTGAGGGCATGTCTGTTCCGTTCGGCGTGAGCGGACGCGGGCGCGCGATCGGCGCGTATCAACTATAGCACTGTGGTGAACGGGTGGACAATGCGCGCCGAACCCGCGTCGGAAGCTGCTTCCGAGTGGCGCGCGTCGTTGCCCAGTGCGCGTTCCGCGGCATCGAAGGCAGTACCGTCCGCCGTGTGGCCAGGTGTCTCGGTCATGCCTCGGGGACGTCCATCCAGGCTCCGCCGTTCTGCGCAGACTCAGCGGCGATGAGTCCCGGCATGGTCATGTCCCACGCGCGCGTCTCGTCGAGATCGGCCTTCGTCCCGCGGTCCAGCGCGTTCAGGAACCGGAGGAGCGTGTGATAGTCACTCGTGCCGTGGCCGCCCATGGTCGCGTACTCAGGGTACGTCGGGTCCACCTCGGGCCACTCGACCTGCCGCGTGTGGTCCATTTCGGCCTTGATGTAGAGCAGCCCGCGTTGAATGGGGCGGCCTGGCTCCGGGCCGAGACGATCCGTTTCGACGAAGCCCTTCGTGCCCTGGATGTGGTAGTAGTGGATAGGCCGGTGGCGGGGAGCCACCTGCGTGCGCGTCATCTTGATGATGGCGCCGTGGGCAGTCTCGAACACTCCGACCTGTACGTCGATGCCCCCGACGCCACCCTCGGGGAGGATGCGTGTCCCCGCGCCGATGCCCATCGCGCGCACGATCCGGTCGCCGGTCAGCATCAATACCGGCCCGAGCGAGTGCGAACAGTAGTGGATGGCGGGTCGTTGTGCGCGCCACGTCTGCTGACCCGTTTCCTCGTTGACGAGGAGCTGAGGGATCGGGTGTAGGTAGTCCGCTTCGGCGTAAATCGGCTCCCCGAGCCGGCCTGATTCCAGCAGCCGCCGCCACTCGGCAAAGAGCGGCCGGTGGCACGTGTTCTCCGCGAGCATGTACGTCTTCCCGGTGCGTCGCGCCGCGGCGACGATCCTCGCGCATCCGTCGACGGTGTTCGCCGCGGTCACCTCGCTCATCACATGGAAGCCTGCGTCCATCGCTTCAACGGACTGGTCGGCGTGGAAGGGGATCGGCGTGCAGACAATCACCGCGTCGAAGCCGCCGGCTCCGAGGAGAAGCCCATAGTCCGTGAAGCAGCGGGCGTCGGGCAGGCCGATCGCGCGCTGATACGCGGCCAGGCTGTCCCGGTTCACGTCGCATAGCGCGGCGATCTCGAAGCGGGGGTCGGCGTGCGTCAGGTTCCCGTAGCTGGACCCGCGTCGCGCGCCTACGAGCGCGACTTTCCACACGCGACTGGGAAGGGATTCCCCGTTGGCAGACATTGCGCGCGCTCCTCGTGTTCGGCGTTCACAGCCACCGGTCGAACCAGTCGTACGCGAGCGCGCCGCTGAACTGGTGGCCGCCGTCGAAGACATCCTTCGTGACGCGTTCGCTCTCGCCGATCGCCTCGTAGAGACGCTCGACCTCCGCATACGCGGCAAGCGCATCGTCGATCACGAAGCACGTGTCCTGGGCGCCCATCTCCGCGACGAGCGGCCGCGGAGCGATCAGACAGGCGACGTCAGGGATGTCGCCGATATCGAGCAGCCCGGGCGAATACTGGGCGCCGCAGAAGTTCCCGTTCCCACGCGTGGTGATCGCGTCGCCGGCGACGGTGCTGAGGTAGCCGCTTATGCACGCGACCTTCACGCGCGGGTCCAGCGCGGCGAGATAGGTCGTCATCGTGCCGCCGAACGACAGCCCGAGGCAGCCCATGCCCTCCTCGTCGACTTCCGGACGCGACGCGAGGTAATCGAGCGTCCGCATCCCGTCCCAAATCTGCAGCGTGAGCATGTGGTACCCGAAGTAGCCGTACGCCATGTAATTCACGTTGCACCCATCGCGCCCGGATCGCACCCATTCCGCGGGGCTGGCCCGCTCGCCGAAGCCGCGCCAATCCGGCGCGATGACGACGTAACCCCGCTCGACCATCCCCTTGCCGTAGTCGTAGTTCAGTTGGCGAAGCGCTTCGGCGTCCTCACCGACGGAGCCCGCCATATCCGACTTGCCGCGTCCGTGGCCGTGCGCCGCCAGCACCGCGGGACGCTGCTCCCCTTCGGCGATGTCCTTCGGGACGAGCACGTATGCCGGCACGCTATCCCATGCGGTGGTGTCGAACAGTACCCGCTCGCGCCAGTGGTCGCCGCAGTCCACGCGCTCCGTGATCTCCGGGCTGAGGGGCACGGGAGCCGGCAGCTTGCCGAGGTTGTGGCGCAGCGCCGAGTCGAACGAGGTACGCCACGCGCGCCACTCCGCGCGGGTCGTGGCCGTGCACTTGAGGCGCGGTCGGCGCTCCGCGACCATCGCCATCGTCGCCGAGAACGGGTCTAGATTCCGCGCGCGCGATGCCATGGCAGGTCCATCCCTATCCGTTGTGCCGTTCGTGGCTCATGCCTGTCCGTGAAGCTCGTCGAGAAGCCCGACGGCAGCGTCGACGATCTGTTCGCCAACGCCGGGTTGGAACATGCTCGCTTCGGGCTCGTAGCCGCCTTCGTCGAATGCGCGCAGGTCGGGCAGATAGCCGACGCTGTCGTTCGCCAACTCCAGGACCATCGTCTGCCCGAACGGGGAGCGACGCTTGATGTCTATCCCAAGCCGCACCAGTAGCTCGCCCGGCACGCCCACCAACGCGACATCTCCGACCCGCAGCGCTTGGACCCACGTCAGCGCGTGGGGCGACGTGTCGGCGCTCGCGCGCGCCACACGGCGAGCGGCCGCGCGCTGTCCCATCGTGGCGCCGGTCTGTCGGCCGTCCTCTTCGGCCGTTGCCACGGCGTCGGCCGTGGGAGCCGGGCGCCGCTGCAGGCGCACTTCCTCGATGCGGGCGCCGATCGGCGCGTCGCCCGCTGACTCCATCTCGCTGACTGCCCAGTACGCGGCGGACGCCACGACGGCCGCCACTCGCTTCGTGTGCTGGTACCGGTCGTTCTTAGGCCGCGATCGCCCCAACACGTCGTTGTTGTTGATGTCGCCGCACGCGCCGTTGGCGAGAGCCGCGACAAACGTCTCAGCGCACAGAGCTTGGATGAACTGCGAGAACCACCCGAAGTAGTCCGCAGACACAGCGCGCTCGTGATCGCCCCCACCGACATAGTGCAACGCGTAGTTGGCCAGCAGTCCAATCGTGCCGCCGTTGGCACGCCGTAGGCGGAGGACGCCGACCTCGGGATCGACCGGCCCGGCGGCCTCGATTACGTCTGGATTCCCGGAGCCAGGGTTTGTCCGCACGCCGCCGCCGCGCATGTGGAACCGTCGGTTGAAGACGACGCGATCCTCGTGGCCGCTTGCCCAGCCGACCTCTGCGGGCTCGCGTCGCTCCCACGCCAGCCGGACGGCGTCGGCTATGCGCTGAACGACGAACGCGGTGTACGGGTCGTCGCCAGTCTGCGCTCCAGTGTGCGTGTGTGTGCAGCAGACGAGCACGCGCGCTGGGGGCAGTCCTGTCGCCTCCTCGATCGCCTCCTTGGCGCGATCGATGTGGTCGCGCTTGATGCCGATGAGATCGCACACGACGAGGGCGATGGCTGCGTCGCCGCGGCCGACCACGAAGCTCCGCGCGTGCAGCGGGTCGTGGATGACTTCGGCCCGTCGCTCGTGAAACAGGCCGGGAATGAGGGTCCCAAGCGGCGGCGTTATGTCCACGCACGCTGCGCCGGCTGTGAGCATGGCGTCACGTCTCCCTTTCGTGGCGGCGCCCGGAGGCGCAAGTCGCGACCGCTGGCGCTCGCCGGCCGCCGCAGGAGACTACGACGACGATGCTCCCGCGACAAGCCGCGCGGCCGCTCGCACGAGACCGCGGCTGGCCATGCCGTGGTAGACTGCGGGGGCGTGACGCGTCACCGGTTTGAGCCGCCTGGGAGGGACTTCGCCACGATGAAGGCTGTCGTGAAGCACGGTCTGGAGGACAAGGAAGTCGAGCTCCGGGACGTGCCGGAGCCTGAGATCGGCCCGGGGGACGTCCTACTCGAAATGAAGGCCGCGGGCGTCTGCGGGAGCGATGTGGAGTTCTGGCGCAATCGGATCACGTACCCCATCAACGTGCCGGTCGTGCAGGGCCATGAGTTCTGCGGCGTGGTCGCCGCGGCCGGCGACGATGTTGCCCACTTCGCCGTTGGCGACCGCGTTGTCAGCGAGACCGGCGCCCACGTGTGCGGCGTGTGCGAATTCTGCCGGGCCGGCGAATACAACATCTGCCCCGACAGGTTGGGCTTCGGGTACGGCGTGGACGGCGCATTCACGAACTACGTGCGCGTCCCCGAGCGATGCCTGCACCGCATCCCTGACGGCGTGCCTTTCGAGCACGCGTGCCTGACAGAGCCTATCGCCGTTGCCTACAACGCCGTGTGTGTGATGAGCGACTTCGACCCGGGGGACGACGTGGTCGTGCTCGGGCCGGGGCCGATCGGTCTCTTCGCGGCGCAGGTTGCGAAGGCCGCCGGAGCGCGCGTGGTAATCACCGGCCTTCCCCAGGACGCCGTGCGACTGGCCGCCGCTGAGGATATCGGGTTCGACGCCGTCGTCGATGTGAGCAACCACGACCTGGAGGATCTGGTGGCCGAGCGCACGGGCGGCGTCGGGGCCAGGCTCGTGGTCGACGCGGCTGGGGCGCAGGCGGCGTTCGCTCAGGCGATGGAGATCGTCCGTCGTAACGGCCAGATAACGAAAATCGCCTGGAACATGGACCCGTTGGGGCTCAGCCTGGATCCCATCGTCGCCAAAGCCGTACGCGTGCAGGGATCGTACAGCCACACGTGGCGCACATGGGAGAACGTCCTACGCCTACTCGCGGGGGGTGCCCTGAACATGGACGCGATGATCTCGCACGTCGCCCCGATCACCGACTGGGAAGCCATCTATACAGCCGCCGAGGAACGCCACGCCGTGAAGGCCGTGCTGCGTCCCGTGTAGTGGCGTCCCTTGAAGAAGGGGTCGATATGCCGATCACTCGCCCGTTTCGCGTCGAAGAGCCCGTGGTCCAGGTGTCGCTGGATCTCACCAACATCGACGAGGCGTTGGCCTTCGCGGATGTCGCCGTGCGCGCCGGGGTCGACTGGCTGGAGGCGGGGACGCCCCTCATCCTCGGCGAGGGACTGCATGCGGTCCGCGCGCTGCACGAGGCGTACCCCGACAACCCCGTCGTGGCCGACCTGAAGACGATGGACGGCGGCTACCTCGAAGCCGAGATGATGGCGCAGGCAGGGGCGAGCTGGGTCGTCGTCATGGGCGTGGCGCATCCGGCGACAATCCGCGCGGTCGTCAAGGCGGGGGAAGACTACGGCGTCGGGGTCATGGGGGACATCATGGCGGCCGACGACCCGGCGGCGTGCGCTGCGCGGCTGGAGGACCTCGGCGCCGATGTAGTGTTGGTCCACACGAGCTACGACGCCCGCAAGGAGGTCGCCGGCCTGTCGCCACTGGACGATCTCCAGAGTGTCGTCAATGCCGTGTCCATCCCGATACAGGCCGTCGGCGGCCTGTCGGTGGAACAGGCGGTGGCAATGCCGTCTTTGGGCGCGCCCCTAATCGTACTGGGCGCTCCGTTGGTGATCGACGCGCACGAATTCACACCGGCGGCGTCCGCCGACGAACTTGAGCGGCTACTGTCGGACCTCGTCAGGCGGGCCAAGGCGACGCCGATGCTCGCGCCACGGGCGTGATCCACGCGCGCGGGTGGGTCAGGCACGTGGCGGACCGGAGCGGCCGCGGGAGGGGTCAGGCGAGCGCACGGAAGAACTCAATCGTGCTGCGCAGCCCGTCCTCGATACCGGTGCTCGGCGCCCAGCCAAGGATTTCCCGTGCGCGGGTGATGTCTGGGCAACGGTGCTTGGGGTCGTCCTCGAAGGGCTGGGGTCGGAACACCACGCGGCTGCTGCTGCCGGCGAGTTGCACGATCGTCTCCGCGAGCAGTCTCATAGTCACCTCGGTGTCCGGGTTCCCCACGTTCACCGGCTGGGTCTCGTCGGACATCAGCAATCGGAAGATCCCGTCCACCTCGTCGGCGACGAAGCAGATGCTACGCGTCTGTGAGCCGTCGCCGTGCACGGTCACGTCCTCGTTCCGCAGGGCCTGCGAGATGAACGTGGGGATGGCGCGTCCGTCGTCCGGGCGCATGCGGGGCCCGTACGTGTTGAAGATCCGCAGGAGGCGCACGGCCAGCCCGTACTTGCGGTGGTACGCCATGGTCAGCGCTTCGCCGTAGCGCTTCGCCTCGTCGTACACGCTCCGCCGGCCTATTGGGTTGACGTTCCCCCAATACTCCTCCGTCTGTGGCATGACGAGCGGATCGCCGTACACCTCCGACGTGGAGGCCTGGAGGTACACCGCGTTCTTCTCGCGCGCCAACTCCAACAGGTGGTAGGTTCCCCACGCGCCGACGCGCATGATTTCGATTGCCAGCGTGTCGAAGTCGGTCGGGCTGGCGGGGCTCGCCAAGTTCAGGACGTAGTCGACACCGCCCTCGACGGCAACCGGGTCGATGACGTCGGTGCGCGTCAGCGTAAAGCGATTGTCGTCGCTAAGGTGGGCGACGTTGCGTTCGGTCCCCGTGAGCATGTTGTCGAGGCAGATGACCCGCATGCCCTCCGCCAGGAGCAGGTCGCACATGTGCGAACCCACGAATCCCGCTCCGCCTGCAACGACCGCTGTCTTACTCACGTACGCGCCCCTTCGGTTCCGCTGTATAGCCGCGGAGGAGTCTTCCACATGGACGCCGTCGGGACAACCGTCAGATCGGGCGCTGCCGCGGGGAGCGGCGAGTCTTGGGCAAGCGGCCGTGGAACTGGTAGGCTACGCGCCGCCACAGCACTCGACACGGCCCGAGGGTGACACATGAACGCCGGCACGCCGCTCGCGAACGACTTCGTCACCGTCTGCGAGTCGCCGGACGCCTCGGCGATCTACTGCAACAGTCCGGGGATCGCGCGCACGCCAACCGGACGCCTGGTGGCTACGCTCGACCTCGGCGGCCCTGGTACCGCGCGACTGCCCGAGACCAGGGCGCTCGCCGCCCGAGAGAGCATCGCCGAACTGGACATGCTTGGGCGCATCTACACGTCCGACGACCACGGCCGCACATGGACACACCGCCGCGACTTCCCATGCATGCACGCGCGGCCGTTCTGCGCGGGCGGCCGCGTGTACGTGCTGGCCCACAGACGCGATCTGATGGTGATGCGGTCGGACGACGACGGCGCCACCTGGTCGGCGCCGCACACGCTCACCAGAGACGAGTATTGGCACCAGGCGCCCTGCAACGTCCACTACGCGCACGGCTGCGTGTACCTCGTCATGGAGCGCCTGGCCCGAGACGCGCTGGCCTCGCACGCAAGCGCGTTCGCGCCGGTCCTGATGCGCGCCGCGGCAACCGACGACCTGACAGACCCGAACGCCTGGACGTATGCGTCGGAGTTGGTCTTCCAGGAGGCGATCGCCCTGGACGAGCTGGACTGGTTCGGCGTGCCGTTCTTCCACACGCAGATGGACGGCATGGCCGCGACGCCAGAACGGCCTCTTACCCCGCTGGGATGGTTGGAGACCAACGTGGTCCAATTCGTGGACCCGGGCCACCAGTGGCACGACCCCAGCGGTCGCACGTTCCATCTGTACATGCGCGCCTATACGGGCGGCACGGGGTACGCGGCCGTGGCCAAGGTGACCGAACACGCCGACGGCTCGATGGCTACGGCGCTACAGCGGACGCCTTCAGGACGGCGGGTCGCCTTCCTGCCGTGCCCCGGCGGGCAGATGAAGTTCCACATCGTGTACGACGAGCCGTCGTCGCTCTACTGGCTGCTGAGCTCTCACGCGACCGACAGCATGACGCGTCCCGAGCGACTGGCGGCGGATCGCTTCGACCTACCAAACAATGAACGTCACCGGCTACAGCTGCACTTCTCGCGGAACTGTGTCGACTGGAGCTTCGCCGGAATGGTCGCCGTCGGCGCGTCGGCCGTGCAGTCGCGACACTATGCCAGCATGATCGTCGATGGCGACGACCTCCACGTGCTCAGCCGTTCCGGCGACGCCCGAGCGCGCTCCGCGCACGACGTGAACCTCATCACCTTCCACACCGTCGCGGATTTCAGATCGCTGGTCTATTGAGCGACTGCGGGCCTTACTCGGCCCTGTACGACGCGAGGGCCTCACGAGCCTCCGCGGCGCCCAGGGACGACAAGGCCACGGCGGCATCGGCGCGCACCGACCAATCCGAATCTGAAAGCGCGGCGGCCAGCTCCGGCGCCGCGGACACGGCGACGGAGCCGTATAGCCCAAGCACGTGGGCCGCGTACCGACGGACTGGCGCGTAGGCGCTTCCCAGGGCCTCTGCGAGGATCGGGACGACCGCCTCGTGACCGGGGTCCACGAGCCTGAGGACGCCGAGCGCGCGGACGTGTCGGCGGGCGTCATCTCCGGCCATCTCGGCCCGTAGGACCGGCGCGGCCTGGCCAATGCTCTCCGGGTCGAGGAGGGCGAGGGTTGCGAGGGCGTTGAGACGTACGCTTGGGTGGGCGTCGTCGAGCAGATCCACTAGCCCAGGCCCGCAGATGTCGCGGGCCACGGCGAGGGCCGCCTCCGGCCACGGCCGCGATGGGCCGCCGCGACCTCGCCCCGATAGGACGTAGTGGGCGGACTCCGCGGCGATGTCGAAGACCGCCCGCAGCGCCGTGTTGCGTTCCCCCGGCAGGGACGACGTGTAGTGACCAGCAAGCCAGGTGAGCAGCTCCGCGGAGGACCCGGGGCCGCCGCGCTCGCGCCGATTGACCCGCTCGACGATGGGCCACGCCCTCGGCTCGCGAGGCCTGTCGACTGCAAAAGGGACGCTGCTCCACGGATCCGCGAGAGCGTACCGGGCGTGGCCCCGCACGTCTGCCGATTGGTCTACCAGGCGCGGAATGAGCCCGTCGATGATCGCATTCTCGGCGGCGGTCGCGCCAGCCGGGGACGGCAGCCACTGCGGCTCGACGACGACGGTTCCCACCGGAGTGCCACGCGGCGGCCAAGTGGGTGGCGCGGCGTCTCGCAGCGCGTGCCCCAAGGCGCCCGCCGCGGCCTCGCGGAGGACGGCGTCGTCATGCGCGAGCAGCGGCAACAGCGCCGAGACTGCCTCGCCCCGCGGCAGGAGGCCGCCTAACGCCTCCGCGCAGGCGTCGCGGAGGGCGTCGTCGGTCGTCGACTCCACGAGACGTGCGACGAGCTCGTCGACGGCCGGCCTACCTGCGGCACGCAGGCCGCGCTGGACCTGCCTCGTCGCGCCGTCGGATGCGAGGGCGCGCATGAGGCCACTCACACTCTCCTCCGCCACCCGTGGGTCCACCTGCATCAAGAGGAGGCGCGCCTCGGCGCGTGTTCGCTCGTCGAGGTTCCCGTCGTCCTGTGCGGCCGCGAGCGCCGGAAT
This sequence comes from Candidatus Poribacteria bacterium, assembly GCA_002687025.1. Lineage (GTDB taxonomy): Bacteria > Poribacteria > WGA-4E. Next base: position 8,571 of record NYZG01000143.1, on the reverse strand, counting down.
AGCTGCGTCTCCGATGCGCAGCACCACGTCGCGGACCTGGGTATCCGTCTCGAAGTCGGCCAAGAGGGGCAGCAGGGCCGGCAACCCCTCGGGCGCGATCGCCTCGAACGCGCGGCTCGCGACCCCCTGAGCAGCGCCCCGCGACCGCATCGCCTCGACGAGGCGCGGTACGCAGTCCGGCGCTTCGGCCGCGTCGATCGTCACCAGCGCGAGGGAGGCGTGCGTGCGCAGCCAGAGCCCGTCTTCCGGGCCGGTGGTGGCTCCGTCGCGTACGGCACGCAGGACCGGGATGGCCGGCACGGCCGCGGCCCCAAGCCCCGCAATGGCGTCCACGGCGAACACCTTGTGTCCGGCGTACCATGTGTCCCCTTCGACCGCCGCGACGAGCGCCGGAAGCGCGGCGGCAGCGTCGATGCCAAGGTCGGGCGCCGCCCTGACAGCTTCACGGTGTACGTCGGAGTTCGCGTCGCTGATGAGCGCTGTGATTGAGGACACCGCCGTCGTCGACGGCCCGTTGATCCGACATAGAGCCCTGTGCGCCGCAATGCGGGTGCGCTTGTCGTCCGCAGGTAGGAGCTGCCGGATGGCGGGCGGGGCCGCCGCGGCCGCGGGGCCGATGTCGCCCAGATGCCGCAACGCGCCGCCTCGCATACGCGTGTCGCCGGACAGCAGCGCGTCTGTGAGAGCGGGGGCCAGCGAGGGGTCAGGAGTCTCCTCGTCGACCAGCATGAAAACCACGATCGCGCGGACGCGACGATCATCGTGCGACAACGCCCGGCGCAACTGGGGCAGGATGGCGCCGCGCCGTTCGTTGAGCTCCTGCGAGGCGGGGCCGTACAGCCCCTCCGCCGCCAGACGCTCGATGAGGGATTCGGGCGACGCCAGGTCTCCCGCAAAGGCCGCCCCGGCCACGCCGATGGCGACCCACGCGGCGACGCAGGGCAGATGCCAGCGGGGCGAACGACTCAGTTGGCCCTGCATGGGCATTCCTCCTCATCGGCTAGCACGTCGTCGGGCCCAGCCGTGAGACAGGTCGGGCGCGTCCGTGGCGAGGCGTGCTAGCAGCGCGTCGGCGCCGGCGGCATCGCCGCCCGGAGGCTGGCGAGATCGCCGAGGAGCCCGTCCTCACGACGTGTCAGCATGTCCGACCCTCCCTCGGTGGGCCGCAGCGGCGCGCGAGCCCATTCTCCCTGGCGCCTGCGTGTGCGTCAACAGAGAGGTGGGGTGGCGCGACGATCCGGGCCGACATCGGGCCGCCATCGGGCCGCCATCGGGCCGACGCCGCTACGCGTCTCCGACGCGCAGTTGCGTAGCGAACAGTTCTGCGTAGAGCCCTCCCGCAGCAAGCAGCTCACCATGAGGGCCGCGCTCGACGATGCGGCCTGCGTCCATCACCAGGATGGTATCGGCGTGCAGCACCGTGGACAGCCGGTGGGCGATCACGAACGTCGTCCGGTCGCGCATGAGTTCCGCGAACGACTTCTGCACCATCGCCTCCGACTCCGCGTCCAGCGATGCCGTCGCCTCGTCGAGCAGGAACACGCGGGGGTCCTTCAGGAACGCGCGGGCGATGGCGATCCGCTGTCGCTGACCGCCCGAAAGTCGCACGCCTCGCTCGCCAATGGGCGTGTCGTATCCGTCCGCAAACGCTGATATGAACTCGTCGGCGAAGGCGCGGGTGGCCGCGGCCTGGACGTCGGAGCCGGAAGCGTCCGGTCTCGCGAGCCTGATGTTCTCGGCCACAGTGCCGGCGAATAGCGTCGTATCCTGCGGCACGAGCGCCATGTGGCCGCGCAACGAGTGCAAGGAGATCTCGCGCGTGTCGATCCCGTCCAGGAGGATGCTTCCCGCCGTCGGCGCGTAGAAGCGTGGGATGAGGTGCAGGAGTGACGTCTTGCCGGCTCCGCTCCTGCCGACTAGCGCCACGGTCTGGCCCTCCTCGGCCACTAGCGACACCCCGCGCAGGACATCCTCGCCGTCGTGTGAGTAGCGGAACGACACGTCGTCGAATCGGATCTGTCCGCGCGCGTCCTGCACGACGCGGCCGGCGTCCATCTCCTCGCTCGGGAGCCCGTGGACGGCCTCAATGCGCTCGATCGACGCGAGCCCCTGCTGGAACACGGCGTAGAATTGGCCGACCTTGCGCAACGGGTCCACGAGCATCGCCCCGAGGAACACGTGCGCGATGAGCGCGCCGAAGGTCAGCGCACCCGTCAGGATCAACCAGCAACCGAATCCGAACACCCCCGCCATGCCCGTGACCATCACGACTTCCGTGGTCGGCCCCTGAAGCGCGAACACGCGCACGCGCCGCATTCCCGTGCGGTACATGGCGAGCGTGTCGGAGTTGAAGTGCAGATGCTCCGCGTGCTCGGCCCCGAACGCCTTCAGCGCCCGCAGGCCGCCGATGTTCTGCTCCAGGCGCGACGTGACCGCCCCAAGCTCCCGCTGGAACCGCGCGCTGGACCGACGGATGCGACGCCCCAGCACGTATATGACGACGGCGATCAACGGCACGAACAGGAACGTGCCCGTGGCCAACAGCCAGTTGCGGAAGAACATGAACGCCAGCAGACCCCCGATCGTGACCAGCGACTGGAGGGCGTTGGAGAAGGCGTGCACGCTGGCGGTGAGCTGCTGCACATCGCTGACCGAACGGGTCATCAGGTCGCCCGTGCGCTGCGTCGAGATAACGCCCAGAGGGAGCGACAGGATCTTCCGGTGAAGGCTGTTCCGGGCGCGCCGCATCGTGCGGTACGTCACGCGTTCCAGGAGGTACGTCCGCGCGTAGCTCGCAAGGCCCTTGACCGCGACCAGGCCAATCAGGCCGACCATAATGGTCAGCATCAGACGGATGGCGTCGTCGGGGCCAGCGAGGGTGACCTGGAAGCCATCGAAAGCCCGAGGCGCCTGCAGCAGGCGAGCGGCGAGAGGGAACTCGGCGCCATCCACAAGATCGACGACGTCGCCCATCAGCAGCGCGGCAACGCCCTGCAGGGCCGTCGTAAGTCCCGCTAGGAGCAGCGCCGTAGCGATCGCGAACCGGTGCGGACGGACCAGTCGCGCGCATGCCACCAGAGGCCGCATCAGGCTTCCTTCTCGAAGGCAGCGATCAGGCGGGGGGCGTCCTGCGTATACTCGCTGCCGTCGAAATCGCCGTAGAGCCGCGCCACGCGCAGCCCTGCCGACGACCCGATGGCCGCAAGCTCGGGCGCCGTGTAGAAGCGCGTCCGGCGGACCCACGACCGCGCGGCCCCGGCGTCCATGTCCAGCACCTCGCGCCGATCCGCCACGACGCCGGTCGCGACGTCGTACGCCGCCTCGGCGAGATAGAGCGTCCTCCCGACGCGCCACCAGTTCCGCCGCGCGCCCATTTCCGCCACGGCGAACGGATTCCACGACTCGGTGAGCAGGATGCCCCCCGGCGCCAACGCGCGCGCGATCGAGGCCATCGCGACCCGGTCCTCCGGCTCGCCAACCAACCCGAACGACGCGAACAGGCACAACGCGATGTCGAACTGTTCGACGAACGGCAGCGCCCGCATGTCCGCTCGGGCGTAGGCAGCACCGGCATCGGCGCCACGATCGCCAGCGCGCCGGAGCAGGTGGGCCGACGTGTCGACGCCCACTACGCGCGCCCCCGCCGCCGCGAGCGGGGCGGCGTGCCGTCCCGCGCCGCAAGCCACGTCGAGAATCCGGTCTCCCGGCTCGATATCGAGGGCTTCCAGGAGGAACGCCACTTCGTCGGCCGTTTCCTCGACGCCGGGCATTTCACCGAGGAGGTAATCCGAGTCCCACATGCTTGGCGCAGGCCCTGGTAGAGGTACGCGGGAGTTCAGGTTGCATGTCGGCTCTTTCGCCGCACGGCCGGTCGTGGCAGAATAGTACCAGCAATCGCGCCGCTTAGCCGCCCGAGCCGCCGTCAGGAGCGACCCGCCGATGGACGAACTTCGCAACACGCTGTTCCCGCGCATGGCGCGCGTGAAGCAGCGCTTCCCACGTCCCGTGCTCGACGACATTCCGGCGGCGGTAGCGTCTGAACTGGCCGCGCTGCGACTCGAAGAGCGCATCAAGCCCGGCGACACCGTCGCGCTTACCGCGGGATCGCGGGGCATCGCGAATATCGCCACGATAGTGCGCGCCGCCGTTGACCACGTCAAACGGCTAGGAGCCGTACCGTTCGTGTTCCCAGCGATGGGCAGCCATGGCGGCGCCACGCCCGAAGGTCAGGCCGAGGTGCTGCACCATTACGGCATCACCGAGGGAACGATGGGCTGTCCGATACGCTGCACGATGGATGTCGTCGAGGTGGGACAGCTCGAGAACGGCACGCCGGTGTACCTCGACGGGTACGCACGCGAGGCGGACCACGTCGGCATCATCAACCGGGTGAAGCCGCACACGGACTTCCACGGGTCCATCGAGAGCGGCCTGTGTAAGATGATGGCGATCGGCATCGGCAAGCAGCACGGCGCCAGCCACTACCACAAGGCGTTCCTGCGTTACGACTTCGAGAAGATCGTCCTCGGCGCCGCGGAGATGCAACTCGCCCGGAGCGGGGTCGCGTTCGGGCTGGCCATCCTGGAGAATGCGTACGACGAAACCGCGTCCGTAACCGCCGTGGGTCCTGACGAACTGATCCAGACGGAGCAGAAGCTCATCCGTGAGGCCCGCAACCTGATGGGCCGGCTGCCCGCCGACGAGCTCGACTGCCTCATCGTCGACCAAATGGGCAAGAACATCAGCGGCACTGGGATGGACACGAACCTCATCGGCCGCGCGATGTTCCCCGACCTATATCCCCTGCCGGACGGCTGCCCGTCGATCATGCGCATCTTCGTGCGCGGGCTGACGCCGGAGTCCGACGGCAACGCATCGGGCATCGGGTTCGCGGATGTCGCGACGCAGCGGCTCATCGACAGCATCGACCGGCACTCGACCATGATGAACGCCTTCACGGCGAATACGCCGCACGGCATGAAGACGCCCGTCGCGTTCGACACCGACCGCGACGCGTTGGCGTGGGTGCTCAACACGCTGGGGCTCACGCCGCCGGAGGAATCGCGCACTGTCCGCATTCACACGACGCTGCACATCGACGAAGTGCTCGTCTCCGAAGCGCTCCTGGCCGAGGTCGCGGGCAATCCATCGCTCGAAATCGTCGGCGACACGGCGGAGATGGCATTCGGCGGGGACGGGAACCTGCTCGACTTCTAGCACGTCGCGGCCGAGGCCAATCGGCGCGCAAGACCACATAGGACCATCGACACCATGTTCAAGCTAGGCGTGATAACCGACGAGATATCGCAGGACTTCGGGACCGTCGTCAAGGTGTGCAAGGAGTACGACCTGGAGGCCGTTGAGATACGCTCGGTGGACGACCGGCCGCCCCAGGATCTGATGGCCGCGGACGTGGCGATGATCCAGGCTGCGCTAGAGGACACCGACATCAAGGTGTGCGGCATCGCCACGCCGTTCTTCAAGTGCGACATCGACAGCACCGAGGAACGCGAGCAGCACATGGAGATACTGCGGAACTGCATCTCGCTGGCGCACAAGCTCGACACAAGCCTGCTCAGGTGCTTCGCGTTCTGGGAGACGGGACAGACCGAGCGTCGTTGGCAGGAGATCGTCGACGCGTATGAGGAGCCGTTGCGCATCGCCGAGGCCGAAGGCATCACGCTCGGCATGGAGAACGAGGCGTCCACGTCGCTCTCCACGGCGGCGCTGACGCGTCGGTTCATCGACGAGCTCGGCAGCGACAAGGTCCGCGCGATCTGGGACCCCGCCAACGAGCTGTACGCCGACGGCGGCATCACGCCCTTCCCGGACGCGTACGACCAGCTCAAGGACGTGATGGTCCACGGCCACATGAAGGACGGCGACCGCGACGAGAGCGGCGAGATGGTTAGCGTGCCTGTTGGCGAAGGGCTCATCGACTGGGCCGGGCAATTCGCCCGCTATGTGGAAGAGGGGTACGAGGACTACCTCATCCTTGAGACCCATTGGAGGCCGGCGTCGGCGCTGTCGGAGGATCTTCTCAACCGGCCGGGCGGCGCCGCGTTTTCCGAGGCGGGCGAAGAGGCCTCGCGCTACTGCTTGGACAACATCGCACGCATGCTGCAGCCGTTGCGCGCCCAGTCCGAGGGCTGAGCGGGCAGGCAGGCGCCGCCGGCATCATCACGAGCGTCACCGTGGCGCCGCGCGGCGGCGTTCGTCTGGTGTCGGAGGCGTCACGCGAAGGAGGCGTCCGGCGCGGGGCGTCGCGGGTTGCAGTGGACACAGAAGGACGCGCATATGGCACGACACGTCGCAATGGCCGTCGCGGCCCTCACGGTCGCGGTGACGGCGTGCGGGTGCGCGAACCTGTCCGCGCTCCTAACGACGGAGTGGAGCGAGAACTACGCGCTCGCATCCACCGGCTCGGAGGCGACGCACCCGTACCTCAACGACGGCAAGCTGTCCACGGTCGCGGAGACGCGGAATCTGGCAGACCCGCGGGAGTTCGTGCTACAGCTCGACCAACCCCGCCGGATTCGCCGCATCGCGCTGAAGAACGACAACCTCTACCGCTTCTCCGTCGAGTACTGGGACGCGAAGCGCGAGATTTGGCGCGATGTGGCGACGGTTAGGCAGCGCCGTGACGTCGAGGGCGCCGAACGGATCATCCAGCCTGCGTTCGACTTCGGCGGCATCAACTTCGAAACGGATCGCATTCGCATCGACGTGACCCGCACCGTCGACGACATCATCATCACGAAGTCCGCGCCCGAACCGAACGACAAGGTGATCGAACACGGCTGGCGTGAGATAGCCGGACGACAGCGCGAATACTTCCGGATACTGATCGAGCGCCCAGGGCGGGTGCGTGAGGTCGAGGTTTACGGTATCGCCAGCGGCGGCAGTTGACGACCGCCGTGTCACGTCGAGCGGTCAGCTTCGTGATGCTGGGCGGGTCGGCGGCGCTGGTATCGGTCATGGCGCTGTTGGTGCGCGCGACGGCAGGCATTCCCGGCGTGTCGGCGTATCAGACGACCTTCTTTCGCTTCCTCATCGGCGGCGGCGTGGTTGGGGCCGCGCTGCTGGCGCATCGGCGGGCTCCGGTGGCGCGCAATCACTTGTGGCTCGCCATCCGCGGCATCTGCGGCGCCGGCGCGATGCTCATCTACTTCCACGCCATCACGCATATCGGCCTCGCCAAGGGCACGGTCCTGCTGTACACGAACGTCATCTGGGCCGCGCTCCTGGCGCCGTTCGCGCTGCGCGACAGGATGGACGGCCGCCTGTGGACGTCGGTCGCCGTAGCGTTTGCGGGCGTCTATCTCTTGCTCGCGCCGGCAGGGGGTCTCGGTGGCGTCTCGCGGGACGACGCATTGGCCCTGGCCGCGGGTCTAGTCGGCGGGATCGCAGTGGTCGCGGTGAAGAAAGTGCGGGACACGGACGACACGACCACCGTATTCCTCGTCCTGGCGCTGAGCGGCGTACTGCTCACGGCGTGGCCTGCGGCGCGGGGCGGCTTCGTCCCGGATGCCCGCGCGTGGCCTTTGCTCATAGGAATCGGCCTCTCGGGCACTGCGGCCAAGCTGCTCTCCGACTCGGCGTACCGTCACGTCCGCGGCGTCGAAGGCGCGATTTGGTCGATGCTCACGCCGGTCCTGAACTCGGTGGCCGGGCCGCTGATCTTCGGCGAGCAACTCTCGGCCCGCGGCATCGTCGGATCGACGCTCGTGGTCGGGGCGTGCCTCCGCGTGATCGTGTCGCGCGCGCCGTCTCGTCTCGCGAGCGGCTAGCCGCCGACAAGCCGACTCAGACACGACCAGTCGAAGTCGTGAAGCTGCACGTCGTACGACCCCGCGGCAAGATCGACGCCGTCGGCGCCGTCATTCCACGCGAGGCGGCACTCCCTGCCCACCACCACACGCCCCGCCGCCCGGGACGGAGACAGATGCATGTGAACCGGGCTCGACGCCGCCAATTGCGCGACGCCGTCGGCGTCGAGGGTCCCGAATCCCGCCAACCAGATGTCGTCGCCGTCGAACAGGGCGGCTTCTGCCAACAGAGCCGCGCCATCGACATTCGCCGCGCCGACGTAACAGATGGCTCGACCCACGGAGTATGCGCCGGTTCGGGACGCGTCGACCGCCACGGCCGCGTCGAGGCTGAGGAGCGTCGCCACACGGCTGGCGCGCGCGCCGGCCGTTGCGGGGCGCTCGTCGCGCGCCTCCGACACATGGATCGCGGACATCCCGGCGCGCAGGACGTAGCCTTGCGCCGCCTCTTCCCACGTCACGCCGTGCGGGAGCGCGGCCGTGTGGAATGCGTCGTCTGCGCGGTTCGTGTCGACGATGAGGAAGAACGTACCGTGCCGCCACACCACCTGGCGCTTGGAGGGCCCACGCGCATTGCCGGCGGCCGTGGCGCCAACGTACGCGAATCCGTCCATATCCGCGACGGTGGCCCGGCCACGCGTTGCTCCGCGCGCTGGCGCGTTGTCGAGCCACGTGTGGCCCTTCCACGTCATGCGCCGCACCGCGAGATCGGGGCCTGTCAGAGCCAGGTACTCGGTCGCCG
>NYZG01000142.1 GCA_002687025.1 Candidatus Poribacteria bacterium | reverse complement strand
GATCGAGCCCGCGCCCATCCACGCGCCGGCGGAGGGCCACGCCGACGCCGCCCACGCCCACGCGGCCCCGACCGAAGCCGCCAAGGCCACACGCGCCACCGTGTCGACCACGGCGTCGGCGCCGGTGGCGACCGCCCAAATCGGCGCGGTCAGCGCCACCTGGGTGATCGTGGCACGCAGTCGACGCAGGTCCGACCCGACACGGCCCGTCGGCGGAGCCGGCCATGCCACGGCCACGAGGACGGCGACTGCTACGAACCCACCGTCGGCCACGGAAGCGACGCGCTCGCCCAGCATCCCGGAGCCAGCGGCCAAAACCACGTAGACGACTACTCCGATCGCCCAGCGCGTCCACGCGCGTGCCGATCGCATCATCGTGCCGGGATCGGGCGCGGAGCGTTGCTCCCAGACTCCGATCTACGGCGCATCTGTACGTGCAAAGTATACGGTCCGGTAGGACGGGCGACAACGCGCGACGTGGGCGTGGGCTCCCTGGAAGGCGTCTGACCGGATTGCATGGGTCTCCGACATCGTCGACCGCGGTAGGCTCCGTGACCCACGAGGCCGATGCCCGGGCCGCGAGCCAGTGGGATGCCTGCCAAGGCCACAGCGGCAGCCATCGCGTCGCGTCTCCCGTCGGCTCGTCGGCACGCCGCAGGCCTACGCGTCGGCGTGACCCCGCAGTCGCTGGCTCCGCACGGGATGGCGCAGCTTGCGGAGGGCCTTCGCCTCAATCTGCCGGATGCGCTCGCGAGTGACGTTGAAGACCGAGCCGACCTCCTCAAGCGTGCGCGGGTAGCCGTCGCCGATGCCGAATCGGAGGCGGATCACCTGGGCCTCTCTCGGGTCGAGCCCTTCGAGGACGCCGGCCACCTGCTCTTTCAGGAGTGACACGGCCGTCTCGTTCACCGGGGACTTGACGTCCTTGTCCTCGATGAAATCGCCGAGATGGCTGTCCTCTTCCTCACCGATGGGCGTCTCCAGCGAAATCGGCTCCTGCGCGACACGCATGATCTGGTGGACCTTCTCCGGCGGAAGCTCCATGCGGACGCTGAGTTCTTCCGGCGTGGGCTCGCGTCCGGTCTCCTGCACGAACTGGCGGGAGATGCGCGCGAGACGGTTTATCGTCTCCGTCATGTGCACCGGGACGCGGATCGTGCGCGCCTGGTCGGCGATGGCACGGCTGATCGCCTGGCGAATCCACCATGTCGCGTAGGTGCTGAACTTGTAGCCGCGCCGGTATTCGAATTTGTCGACGGCCTTCATCAACCCCATGTTCCCCTCTTGAATCAGGTCGAGGAACATCAGGTTCGGAGTGCGCACGGTGTACTTCTTCGCGATGCTGACGACGAGCCGAAGGTTGGCCTCGATGATCGCCCGCTTTGCCTCGGCCGCGAGAGATTCGCCGCGGCGTATCCTGCGACGGATCTCCTCGAGACGGTTCACGGAGAATCCCAGTTGGTGCTCGATGTGCTGTATTCGCCTGCGCGTGCGTATGATCTCGCGGCCCAGCTGCGCGATGTCCGCGGTCGTGAACCCTACGGGCAGGCGCCGGGCTCGCGGCCTGCCGGCCAGAGCCACGACCTCGTCGCAGGACAGCCTGGTCTCGCGGGCGATGTACGCGAGATGTCGTCGCATTCGCGCAACCTCGAACGCGGTGCGCTTGACGCCGTCGCTCATCGTCGCGATGCGTTCGCGACTGATCTTCAGCTTGCGCAAACGCGCCGCAACTGCGGACCTCTGTTGCGCCGCGTCGTCCAGGAGACGTTCGCGCGCCTCCTCGTCGTCGGCGCCGGCGCCCTCTCGACGCTTCGCGCGGATCGAGAGCTGCGCGTCGTTCAGGGCGTCCAACGTCTGCTTGGCCTGTCGTATGTACCGCGTTCCGCGACCCGACCTGCTCTGCGTTGGGAGGGCGAGCACCTCGGCCGGCCGCAGCTTCTCCTTGACCATGCCGTTCAGGAGCTTGCGGATCGCGGTAATCGCCATGGGCGTCTCGAGGACCGCATCCCGGACGATGTCGTGGCCCTTCTCGATCTGCTTCGAGAGGGCGACTTCCTGCTGTTTGGTCAGGAGGGGCACCTTGCCCATCTCGCGAAGGTAAACCTTGATGGGGTCGTCCGACGACCAATCGGTCGTTTCCCGTTCGAGCAGTGAGCTCAGGAATCGGTCGCCCTTGTCCGCATCACTGGCCTCGTCACTCGGGGCAGCCGCGTCCATGGCGTTCACGCGGTCGAAGTCGATGCGAGCGGTGTCGACGCCGCCATCGTCCATGCGGGACATGCCGAAGCCGTGCAGACCGGCCGCCAGCTGGGTAAATACGGATTCTTCCTCGGCTTCGTCGGGATCCTCTACTTCTTCGTAGACGAGCGCTTCACGGTTCCCGCCCGCTGCCTTGCGGCGTGAGTAGGTCCGTGCGATGCCTGAGGCCTGGTTACGTATTGCCATGCTGAATCCGTCTCCTTCTTGCCGGACGCCACTTCGCTCGGAACGTCACGGTGCGCGCCATGATGGCCGCGGGCGATTCACCCGTCGCCGCCTGCTGTCTCGCCGCGCCGCTGCTTCGACAGCTCGACCATTTCCTTCGCCACCGCTAGTTCGTCTGCGTCGCCTTCGCCTAGACGATTGCTGAGATACTGCTGTTCAGCTCTGCGTAACGAATCTCGGACCATCTTATCTACGTGATCCCTAATCTCCTCCTCGACGTTCGGTAGGCTGCGCGATTGGGTCATCATGCCTGCGACTAGTTCGCGCAGGCTGTCGTCGAAGCACGTCTCCATAAGTGTGTGTGGGTCGACCTCGGCGCCGTCGCGCGCGAGCTCCCACAGGACCTTGCCCAGTTCCTGATGTGGCTCGCCCTCGAAGTCATACGGGCTGATGGACTCGAACACGCCAAGGATGTGCTGTGGTTCCGACATCAGCAGCGTGAGAAGTTGCTTCTCGACCAGCAGGCGAGGCTTCGCCTGTTGCTGCGAGCTCGACGGGTCGACTGGGCCCGCGGGGACTTGGACCTTGTGGCTGCGCAACTCGCGCCACAGATCCCGGGCGTCGACGCTCAACTCGCGACGCAGCCTGTCGGCGTATTCGCGCAGAACGATCGGGTTTCGCACATGCCGCAGGAGATCCGCCATGTCGGCGATCACGGCGACCTTCGTCTCCGGGTCGGTGAAATCTCGCTCGCGCGCCAGCCTGTTGAGGCGGAAGTCGATCAGCGACGCGGCGTCCGCGACCCGCGACTGGAACGCCTCGGCGCCCTCGGCGCGCACGAAGTCGTCGGGATCCTGGCCTGGTGGGAGCGTGACCACCTTCGTCCTGAATCCCTCGCGGAGGAACTGCGGGGCGCCACGCTCGACGGCCCGGATTCCGGCTTCGTCGCCATCGAACACGAAGCACACTTCGTCGGTGTACCGCTTCAGCAGACGCGCGTGCGTGTCGGACAGCGCGGTGCCGAGGGACGCCACCGCGTTCCGCACGCCGGCCTGATACAGCACGATGACGTCCATGTACCCCTCGGCCACGAGAACCATGCGGCTGTCCTGCATGGGTCGCCGGGCGCGGTCGAGGAAGTACAGGACGTTCCCCTTCGTATACACCGCCGTCTCGGGGGAGTTCAGGTACTTGGGCGTGGCATCGTCCAGGGCGCGTCCACCGAAGGCGACCGGGCGGCCGCCGGGGTCGTGTATGGGGAAGATGATGCGGTTGCGGAAGTAGTCGTAACGGCGGCCGCGGTCGTTCTCGCGCAGGAGCCCCGCCGCCAGAAGGGCGTCGACCGAGAAGCCTGCGTCCGTCATCACCGTGAGCAGGCCGTCCCAGCCCTCTGGGGCAAAGCCGAGGGTGAGTTCGCCCATCGTCTCAAGGGTGATGCCGCGTCCGAGAAGATACTCGCGCGCCGGCTTGCCTGCGTCGGCATCCATGAGCCGTTCGTGGAAGTGCTCACGCGCGAACCGGTTGGCCGCGGCGATATCCTGTTCATCGCCGGATCGCCCGTCCTCCTCCTCAGCCACTGGGATTCCGGCCCGGGCGGCAAGCTTGCGGACGGCCTCGGGGAAGGTGATCTGCTCCCGGTTCTCGACGTAGGTGAAAACCGTGCCGCCAGCGCCGCAGCCGAAGCACTTGTAGAACTGGTTGTCGGGAGAGACGGAGAAGGACGGCGTGTCGTCCTGATGGAACGGGCACTTGCCGACGAAGTTCTTGCCCGTGCGACGCAAGGCAACGCCGGATTCCTCGACGATGCGGACCAGATCGACACGCGATCTGACCAGCGAAATCGTCGCCTGTGGAATCCTACCGGACGGCATATCCGGCCCCTCCTTCGCGTTCGCACTCGTTCGCCGCCGTAGACGATCAGTCGCGGAGCGTCACCATCGTGACGCCGGCGCCGCCCTCGTCGAGCGTGCCCAGCCGGTACGCGCTCACCTGCGGGTGCGCGCGGAAGTGCTCGTGCAGCGTCCGCCGCAGCGCGCCGGTGCCCTTGCCGTGCACAATCGACACTTTCTCGAGCCCACTCAGTGTCGCGTCGTCCAGGTACTTGTCGGTCTCGTCGAGCGCTTCGCCCGCGCGCATCCCGATAACGTGAAGGTCGGCGCTGATCGTGGCGCGCTTCTCGGAGGCCATCGCTCGGTACTTCTTGGGCAGAAGCGAATCCAGCGCCGACGGCTCTCGCCTCTCGACTTCTCCCCTGCGGACCGTGACCGTCAACGACCCGGCGCGGACGCGAACCGTCCCGGAGCCGTCGTAATCGCTCAGCACCACGCCGTCGGCGGCCATGTCCTTGATGTGGACGAGGTCGCCTTCGCAGAGCGGATCTGCCGGGTCGTCGCGTTCCGTCGGGGCGTGGGCCAACTCGCCGCGCAGGTCGACGCGCGCTGCCGCGATGTCGCGGTGCGCGGCGGCTATGGACTCCTTGGACGCGCTCGTGCGTCGCAGGTCTGCGACCGTGCGCTCGACCAGGCCGCGCGCATCGCGGAGGACGGCGTCCGCGTCTTCGGAGGCCTGCCGTTTCAGGTCCGCTCTGTGGACGCGCAGGTCCTCGGCCCGGGTTTCGTGCTCAAGGCGCTTCGCCTCGGCCCGCTCCAGGGTCTCGCGCAGGCGCCTCTGCTCGGTGTCCAGTTCACGCCGCAGCCTGTCTACGTCCTCGATCAGGCGCTCCATCTCGACGGCGCCGCTGCCTACCCGATCGCGCGCGATGTCCAGAACCGCGGACGGCATGCCGAGACGTTCGGTGACTCGCAGGGCATGGCTGCTGCCGGGCGTGCCGGTGACAAGATGGTAGGTCGGGGCGAGCGACGCCTCGTCGAACTGCATCGCCGCGTTGATGATATGCTCGTGCTCGTGAGCGTAGACCTTGAGGGCGCCATGGTGCGTGGTGACCATCACGTGGGCGCCGCGGCCGACGAGTTCGTCGATGATCGAGGTCGCCAGAGCGGCGCCCTCGACCGGGTCGGTGCCAGCGCCTACCTCGTCGAGGAGGACCAGCGCCTTCGGCGTCGCCTCCTTCACTACGCGGATGATCTTCGTCATGTGCGACGAGAAGGTGCTGAGGCTCTGCTCGATGCTCTGCTCGTCCCCGATGTCGGCGTAGATGGCGTCGAAAACGCCGAGGGCGGAGCCCTTCTCGACGGGGATGTGCATTCCCGACTGCGCGACCGCGGCGAGTAACCCGAGCGTCTTCAGCGCGACGGTCTTCCCGCCGGTGTTGGGGCCGGTGATGACGATGCCCCGCGCGTCGCCGTCGAAGCTCAAGGTCAGCGGAATCACCGTGCGGCCCTCGGCCGGCTGTCCCTTGGCCCGTTCGTCACGGAAGAGCCGTTCGAGCAGTGGATGCCTGGCTCCCCTCAGGTCGACGCGTGGCGCGTCCGGGACGATTGGCGCGCGGCACCGGTAGTCGAGGCTGTAGCTGGCCTTGGCCCGCAGGAAGTCGAGCTCGGTAAGCGCGTCGGCGTTATTCCGCAGGTCGTCGACATGCTCGCGCAGCGCGTCGCTCGTCGCCGCGAGGATGCGGGCAACCTCGCGCTCCTCTTCGCCGAGGAGCTCGTTGAGCTTGTTGTTCATCTCGACGACGGGCATCGGCTCGACGAAGACGGTGAGGCCGGAACTCGACTGCCCCTGCATCACGCCGCGGATCGTCCCGCTGAAGTCCTGCTTCACGGGGATCACGTACCGACCGTTGCGGATGGTCACGACGCGCTCTCGCAGGGCGCGCTCGTAGGTCGACCCCTGGAGGATGGAATCGAGGTGGTCCTGAATGCGGTCCCGTGTGCGCCGGAGCTGAGACCGGATGCGGCCGAGTTCGTCGCTGGCGCTGTCGCGCACCTCGCCCTCGGAGCTCACCACGCGGTCGATTAGGGCGAGGACGGGCGGCAAGCCGACCAGCAGGCTGGCCCGGCCCGCCAGCGTGGGGTAGGCGGCGGCGACGTCCAGCTTGTCGAGGAATCCACGCACGCGAGCCGCGACGCTGATGTTCTTCGCCACGGCGAGCAGCGATTCGGCGTCCAGCACCCCGCCTTTCGACAGGTGCATGATCTGCGTCGTGACGTCGTGGAGCCCGTGCAGAACAAGAGGCGAGGGCGATCCCTGGATCTCGGCCATCTCGTCGCAGGCGGTCAGCTCGCGGCGAATCCAGGAGGGGTCGGTGGATGGGAACATCGCGCCGACGCGGGTCTTCCCCGGGGTGGAGACCGCGTATCCCGACAGTACGTCGGTGAACTTCCCGAATTCAAGAATCGCGCTGTCGCCAAAACGCATGCGACCGCCTTTGTAAAGATTCCGTTTCCGGGTAGCTCGCTCTTGGTGAGTCTAGTGTCCGAGAAACGTGATGTCAAGCCAATCCGGCGGCTGAGACACGCCCCTGCCCCATATCGGGCATCTCGGCCACGAGACATTCACTCGCCGGTCGCGGGGCCCATCGTGTCGACGCGGCTCAGCTCCAGCTTCGCGCGCTGATAGTCATTCTGAGCGGGGGCGATCGTCGTGTCGCCCATCGCGACGCCATACCGGAAACTGGCCGATTCAGGCGAGCCCTCCGCCACCGCGGTCGCGATCTCTACCCGGGCCTCCAGGTGTTCCTCGATCTGCTTCTGTATCCGCACGGCGTCCGTAAGGCCGGCGCGTTCCGCCTCTGGCTTCGCGAGCGTCGCGCTGACCCACGTCTGTAGCGCCACATGCGCCGCCGTCAGGTCGGCCGCAGGCGATGCCGTGGGGTCCTGCGCGGCAAGGAAGGTCGCCGCGTTCTCGGCCAGCTCGGACGCGCGATCGCCGATGGCTCCGTCGCGTCTCTGCTCGTACGCCGCCACAACGCTCTCGTACGCCTGTTTGGCCTCGTCGGGACGGCCGAGCATGCGCGCCATTTCGCCGCGCCGCAGGGCGGCTTCCGTCCACGCGGCGTCATAGCCGGGAACGGCTGCAAAGGGAGTGAGCGAGGCGTCCGAGTATGCGCTGATGGCTCCGGCCCAGTCCTCCTGGGCCGCGAGGGCAGACGCGTAGCCCAGATGCGAGTAGAGCCCGAACGGGCCGTTGTCGGGGGTCGCGGCGCCGAGGAAGACCTGCGCGGCCTGCGGCGCGGAGCCGTTGTCGAGGAGCGCCCGTCCCTCTGTGTATCGGGCCCGGGCATCGTATGGACCGCCGTCGATGGACGCCAGCTGTCCAATCACCGCCGTGAGTTCAGAGGCGCGCGCATCGGCCGAGGCCTGCCCGGCAGCGGCGTACGCCGTCAGCGCCTCGTGCATATCGACGTAAGCCGCCACGCCAGCGTCCGCGCGCTGGTTGACGAGCCAGACGCCGAGTAGGATCACCAACACCGCGGCCACGCCAGCGAACGTGAGTGGCACGGCGCGCTCGCGGGCGAATTCCACTCCGCGGTTGACGGTTTCGAGGAATCGGTCCTGGTCCTGATCGTCCTCGAGGAAGGTGCGTCGGTCGTTCATGCCGGGTGGTCTCTCCTATTTCCGCAGACCACGGAATTATAGTTGCGCGGCATCGCATATCCAAAGTTCTTTCCCCGGCGTCGGGGCGAAGACGCACGGCGATGTAGAACGGCTCGCCGTCGCGTGGCGTTACGCGCCCGCGCCCGGCGCCGCGCGGCCGTCGTCGATCGCTTTCACGTGGTCGCGCACAACATCCGGCGGCGCGAGCTTGATAAACAGCCAGACGCCGGGCGCGATGAGCAGGAACGCCAGGATCGCGACATCGTCCAGGCGGCCGATAACCGGCAGGTAGTCGAGGATGAAGTCGACCGGACGGACGACATACGCCAGGCCCGCGATCGCCGCGATGGCAGCGAAGAACAGAGGGAGCGCCTTGCGCGCCAGCGGCACGCGGGGATCGTTCCACAGCCGGCGGGTAAGTCGGACGAAGTTTGGCAGGTGGTACAGAAGGCGCAGGAGTGTGGCCGTCTGCGGGCCGCTGGCGAACATCGGTGTCGGCTCCTGGGGTACACGCGGCCGGCGGCGCATGGATCCGTAAGGCTCCCGTATACTATAACGTCCCGGCAGCAGAGGAGGAAGCCATGCCAGACGCGATCGCCACAGCGGCTCCGGCCCTGGCCCGGTTGAGTGAGTCGGGCGCGTTCGGTGGCGTCGTAGCGCTGGCGCTGTCCGCTCCGCTGGGAGCCCTCGGCGCATGGGTGTTGCAGCGCCGCTCCGAGGCGCGACGCGAGGCGACGCGACAGCGCCACGCCAGGCTCATGCAAGCGACGATCGTCGGGGGAGCTTCGAGCGCCGGAGACGAGGCGGCGAGGCGCCACATCCGCGCCTCCTGGCGACGGCGCGTCACGGCCGCGGGCAAGGCCCGCTGGTGAAGCCTCTACCAATGGCCGGTGCCTAGAGGCATCCCCGTCGCGACGCTCGCGAGCCCCCATACGCTCCTTGCCGCTCCCTCGCCCAGGATGACGCCCATTAGGAACCTGCCCACCTGCGCGTGCGCCCGCAAGCCGTAGAACCGCAGCGTCGTCCACTTGATGACCCAACTGGCGAAGAGACACGACCAGAACACGTGCAGACCCCAACTGCTGGACACCGCGTAACCCGCCGGGTGCAGGGGCCACCACACGAACCGCGAACGCATCGCCGCGAAGACGAGGGTCATCCCGGCGCCTACGAAGTGGAACACGATGCGGATCACGTCCGTGTCCTGCGGAGCCGTCAGCCATCCCTGGAGGCGCGTGTACGTCTCAGTTCCGAACCACAGCGCCGGCCCGACGATCTTGCTCGTCGCGCCGTAGCGGTACCCCAGATCGAGGAACGCCCAGAACGACGTGAACGCCCCGAGCACCACAGCGACCGTCATCGCGATTACCAGCCGACGGTTGCCCAGCCCCACGCGCTCGGCCATCTTGAATCCCTCGAGCTGGTGCGGCATCGGATGGCCACGGTACGCCCGCGTCAGGAACCAGAAGAGCGACATGATCGTCAGGTTGCGCGCCCCGATGGACCGCGTGCCCCCAACCATCGTCATCATCTGCTCGGGCCCGGCATAGTGCAGATCGTGCACCGGCGTGCCGAGCTCCGCGCGCATGCGCGTCACGGCGACAGACAGGAGGAGGTATATGGAGAAGAACGCTATGACGGCCCATAGCGACATGCCGGCATAGACGCAGAACGTCGCGATGAACGCCGACCCGAGGACCAGGCCGCCCACGGCAACGCGATAGCTGAACGGCTCCCGCTCCTCGTCGTCGAATTCCCGGCCGGCCACGAGATGCCGTCCGACGCGATGCAGGTGGCGTCTCGTGACCCACAGTGCGAGGAACCCCAGCGCAAGATAGCCGCCCGCCGTCTGTTCCGTGATGTACGGGAAGCCCGGCAACGACCGCATACCCAGCGCGTCGGCCAGCACCCGCTGCAATTGCCAGGTCCAGAAGAAGAACCAACAGGAGAACGACAGGTCGAGTGGAATGAAGAAGCCCAGGCCGATGATGTACGGGTAGAAGGCGACGCTAATCCCGCTGAGCACCGACCACGGCTTCTCGGTGAACAGCAGCGCGCCGATGTTGCGCCGCGCATACGGGATGAGAGGCAGCGCGGGGAACAGGGTCTTCGAGCCGTTGTAGGCCTCGAGGAAGATGCCCAGCGCGATACCCGCCCATACCAGCCGGCGCCCGAAGAAACGCCGGGCGTCACCCGCGATCTCCACAGGGAGTTGGATGACGGGGTACGCAAGCTTTTCTTCCTCCGTCCACTGGCGTCGCACGATCGAGTTGAAGCAGAGCATCACGAACACAAGCACCGTGATGAAGAGGCACCACCACAGCGTGGGGACGAACCAGACACGCAGCGTGTCGCCGTCGTACAGGGTGGAGTCGCCCTCGTAATACCCGCGCAACACCGATTCGTTGCTGATCGTGAGCCAGGATGGCAGAAGGTGCTGGAAGAGGCCCTCCCAGTCGTTCTCCGGCGTGTCGAACCAGAACCCATGGCCTACCGCCGGGACGAGTATTTCCATCATGTCATGGCTGGCGATGGCAGAGGCGATTCCCGCCATCGAATACACGACGAGGATCTCGTCGTCGCGGAGCGCCGCGCTCGGCCACAGGCGCCGCACACCCAGGTTGCCCAGCGATAGCGCGAAAAGCAGGAACACCGCGTTGAAGAACAAGGAGACGACCGTCGGGTGGCCCGAGTACCACACGATCTCCGTCGTCATGATCCAGTAGGAGTTGATCGGTATGAAAAGGGCGCCGAGGACAACGGCCTTGGCGGTCACCTGGCGTGTGGCGCGCTGCGGGCCGGATGGCTTGTGCGTCATGGGCTGGCGACCGGTTCTTCGCCGCGCGTGGCGTACATCACGTGGCGCGCCTCGCCCGCCTCATCTCCCACGCCCGTCCAGGGGCCTCGACGCGGAACGCCTCGACATTCCCGACATCCGCGACGGTGACGTAGCACGTGCGGCCGTCCGGGCCGCCAAAGGCAAGGTTGGTGCAGTTCTTCCCCGCGAGCTCGATCTCGCGTAGGACATCGCCCGCTGGGGAGACCTTCGCGACCGTGCCCTTGCCCCAGCGCGTGATGTACAGCGCGCCCTCGACATCGCAGCGCATGCCGTCCATGCCGAAGTCGGCGAACTCCAGCAGCAGACGCTTGTTCGTCACGTCGCCTGATGCGGAAAGGTCGTACGCCCAGACGTTCTGCTGGGCCGTCTCGTTGACGTACAGCGTGTGGCCGTCGGGACTGACCTCGATGCCGTTGGTCGTTCCCATGCCGCGCTCTAGCGTTGTTACCACGCCGTCGGAGTCGATGCGCCAGATCTGGCCCGTGGATTCCTGCCAGTTCGGGTCGCTGGCGAACACCGTGTCGTCGTCGGCGATGGCGATGTCGTTCGGCTGGTTCATCGCCGGCTCGTGGGCGAGCACGGTCACTTCGCGGGTCGCCATCTCGACGCGCAGGATGTTGTGGTTGGTGTAGTCGGCGATGAGCATGCGTTCACTGGAGTCGAACCGGATGCCGTTGCCGATGCTCCCATCTGGGAGTTCGAGGAAGACGCTGCTCTCCCCTTCAGGGGTCACCTTGCCGATGGTATGCTGACGTGCGAAGTTCACGGCGTACAGGTTGCCGTCGGCGTCGCAGCCGGGGCCTTCGATGCCCGACGTGAAGCCGCCCGGTGGCGTGAACGTCGTGCTCCGGTACAGCGCGTCATCGGTCATTCACTACCCGCTTTCCTATCGCCGTGTGGCGCTTCGTCGCTCAGTGACGCTCAACGACGCTCAGTGTACACGAACCGACGCCCCAGATGAACGGGAGCGACCACATGGCCGGCAAGTTCCTCGGAATGGTGATGACGCCTCTCGATGTGCAGGTCGAAGGGCTCGACGCCGTCATGGATCGCATCGCAGCGACGGGGGCCACGGCGATCTCGACGGGCAGGGCCGTCGCCCGCGAGGCGGCCTCTGGGGCAGGCCATCGCGCGCCGCCGCTGGACATCGACGGCTACGCGCGCGTCTTCGACCGGCCGGTCTGGGGCAAGCGCGAGCTGATGCTGGAGTCCTTCACCGTGGACCGGCCGAACATGGCGATGTACGACTCGACGCCGTACAAGCCGGGGTGGCGGGACCTGCCGCCAGGCATCGACGCGGAGACTCCTGACAGGATCGTCGAGGACGCGCGTCGTCGTGGCTGGGAAGTGTACGTCGGCGCATCGCCGCTGGCCGTTCCTGGGCCGGCGCCGGACGACCAGATGCGCTGGCCCGACGGCAGCGCCCCCGACCCGGCCCGACGTGTAGCGCGGCAGGGCTGTCCCAGTGCCCCGGACGTGCGGGCCTACGCCGTTGCGCGCGTGTTGGACACGGTGCGCGCGGCGGCTCCCGTCGATGGCGTGTGCCTCGACTGGCTGGAGTACACGACCTACCTGCTGGAAGACCACTTTGCGTGCGTCGGGCCGCACTCGCTGCGCCACGCGGAGGAGCTCGGCTACGACGCGGGACGCATCGCGCGCGATGTGACAGCGCTCTGGGACTGGCTCCATCGGCTCGACGGCGCAGCTCTGGAGCATGCGGTCGCGGTTTCGGCCGGCCCCTCGCGCCTCGTGGACCTGCTCCTGCGGCATCCTGGCTGGCACGACTTCCTCTCGTTCAAGCGGGACGTCGTGCGCGGGCTGTACGCGGAGATTCGGTCCGCGCTCGACGAACACGGGTACGGCGACGTGAAACTGGTCGCGAACGGGTGGGCGCCGCCTTTCAACCGGTCGAGTGGCATGGACTACGCGGCGTTGTCGACGACTGTCCAAGTCGTGCGGCCGAAGATGTACACGTTCCATTGGTCAGCAATGCCGCGTTGGTACGGCGAGACGCTGCTGAACTGGAACCCAGACCTCGGCGAGGGGGCTGTCATCAAGGCGGTGAAACGCTGCTTCGATCTGCCCGACGACAACGACACGCCGACGCTCGCGGACTACCACATCCCGGGACCCGACGAGGAGCACCCGGTCCACGCGCGGACGTTCCGCGATCGTGTCCAGGAGGTCGCCAGACAGGTGGACGGCCGGTGTCCTGTGATGCCCCTGGCGCACGGCTACAGGCCCGCCGCGCAGTGGAAGCGGAAACTCGCCATCCTGCGCGATTGCGACATTGAGGGCCTGTGGGTGCAGCGGTACTGCTATCTGTCGGACGAGAAGCTCGGTATACTCGGCGACGTGTGGCGCTGATGCCTCGCGGCTACGCTGGCAGAACTGCCCGGGCCGCGGCCTGTCGACGCGCGACGCGCAACCCCCATCGGAGGACACCATGCGTCGGCCGAACATACTGTTTCTCCTGAGCGACGAGCACAGCCACCGGTTCATGGGCCACGTCCCGCATGAAATGGGCGGCGAGGAGGTAGAAACCCCGACGTTCGATGGGTTGGCAGCGGCCGGCACGGTGTTCACCGACGCGTACTGCCAGATGCCCCTGTGCACTCCGTCGCGACTCTCGCTCCTGTCGGGGCGCGAGGCGCGCGGCGCGGGCGCATGGAGCAACAACAGCGTGATGCGGCCGGGCATACCTACGCTGCCAGGTGTGCTAGCCGAGGCCGGGTACGAGACGTGTCTCGTCGGCAAGATGCACCTCGGAGGCGACCGGCAGTACGTTGGCTTCCAGCACCGCCCCTACGGCGATCTGACCGGCGGGACGGGGCATCAGGCGGACCCCATCGACGACCCGGAGGCGCGGACAATGCGCGGACGCACGACGGCCGCCGTCGGCGTGACCGAGATACCCGAAAGCCTCTTGCAGGAACAGGTTGTGGCGCAGGAGACAGTCGCGTGGCTGCGTGAACATGAGGCCGTGGACCCCGGGAAGCCTTGGTTCCTCATGGCGTCGTTCAGCCGGCCGCATTTCCCGCTCACCGCGCCGCGTCGGTGGATCGACCGCTACTCGCCGGACGAGATATCCGAGCCCGCAGCTCCCGCTGGCGGCGACACGCACGACCATCCGATGAGCGTCGGCATGCGCCGCGGCTTCCGCGTTGACGAGATAGGTCACGACGAGATGATGCGGGCCCGCGCGGCGTACTTCGCCTGCGTGAGCTACCTCGACGAACTCCTCGGCGATCTACTCGGCCGGCTAGACGCGACCGGGCAGCTCGACAACACGATCATCGTGTACACGAGCGACCACGGCGAGATGGCGGGCGAACACGGCATGTGGTGGAAGAACGGATGGTACGAGGCGTGCACGCGGGTGCCGCTTATCGTGTCGACGCCCGAGCAGAGGGCGGACGGCGGCGTGTCGCGGACGGTGGGGACGCCGGTCGCGCTGGTGGACCTGTTCCCGACACTGTGCGGGTTCGCGGGAGCCGCGCCGCCGGCCGGTCTGGATGGCCGCGATCTGTCGGGCGCCGTAGACGGAGAGCAGGAGGCGCCCGACCGGCCGGTGTTCTGCGACGCTCTCACGCCGCGCTGGGGGTCGGGAACGGAGTTCCGCTCCGCGCGTTGGCGTCAGTTCAAGTACGTGCGGTTCAGGAATGCCCCGGAGCTGCTGTTCGACCTCGCGACCGACCCGCAGGAGCAGCGGAATCTCATAGCAAGGGGCGCCACGGGCGGAGGTGCAACGGCCCTCACGTACCTACGCGAGGTGGTCGACGAGACGATGGACTTCGACGCGGCTGAGGCCGCCCGCCGCGACGACGAGGAGTTGTCGAAACGGCACGCCCTTGACGCTCCAGACGGCGCCGGGAACCTGTACCACATGCCCCGGGGGCAGGTCGTGAACGCCGACGCCACCCTCTACGCGCCCGCGACAATCGCCGAGGACGCCGGCGATCTGTTCGGCGATTATCCCGGCCGCGACGAACCGTCCTGAGGCCTGTAACCGGCCCCCGTCTCCGCCGCGTTGACATCGGCGACGGCGACGGCATAGCATTCCCGGCGGACGACGAGCGCCAATCTCGGCGGCAGGAGCAAGCGGCCACCCATGCACCGTTGGTACACCCGACTGGGCGCCGAATACGCAGCCGGTCTCATCGGCGGGGTCGTGCTCGGGGGCGTGGCATACCTGTTCGGCGAAGTCGCCCTGGGTTCCTTCGCGCGTGCGAGCGGCGACTGGCTGGCCGCGGGCGCGGATCTGCTCGCCATCACCGTCCTGTGCTTCGCCGTGGCCATCGGCTCCGGCGAACCCATCTACCGCCTTGCCAAGCGAGAACATCCAGAGTGGGGCGAGCGCGCCCGCAAGCAGTTGTGGAAGGGCGGCTTCCTCGGCGCGCCCGCTGTGATCGCGCTGCTTTCTCTGATGGAAATGGACTGGCCGTCCATCATGGCCGCCCCCAGTCCCGTATTCCGCGTGCTTCTTTACGCCATCGGCATCCTGCAATACGTCGCCACCGCGCCGCTGCGTCTGATGGTCGACGTGCTCGGCATGCCCGCCGAGGCGCCGATGGTGCTTGCCCTCCCGATCGGCGCTCTCTGTGTACGGTACCTCGGACGGCCCGAGAATATGCTTGACATCGACGAGCCGGAGGACGCGCAGGACCATGCAGCGGCAGCTTCCAACGGATAGCGACGACAAGCCACGCGACGAATGCGGCGTATTCGGGGTGTACGGCCACCCCGACGCGCCCCGTCTCTGCTACATCGGCCTGTACGCCCTCCAGCATCGTGGACAGGAAAGCGCGGGCATCGTCGCGTCGCAGGGCTCGTCGTTCTCCCAGCACCGGGGCATGGGCCTCGTCGACGAGGTGTTCAGTGACGGCTCCCTGGATCGCGTGGTGGGGCCACTCGCGATCGGGCACAACCGGTACTCGACATCCGGGACGAGCACACTGCAGAACGCGCAGCCGTTCGTCGCGCAGTATTCCCGCGGGCCGCTCGCCATCGCGCACAACGGCAATCTCGTGAACGCCTTCCACATCCGGCGCCAGATGGAGGCCCAAGGCCAGATATTCATGACCGAATCGGACACCGAGGTGTTCGCCGGTCTCTTGGGTCGCTCGCTCCACTACCACCTTGAAGGCCGCATCATCGACGCGCTCAAGGAGTTGCGCGGCGCGTATTCGATGCTGTGCATGGGGAAGAACGTCCTGGTCGCCGTGCGCGACCCAAGCGGCTTCCGTCCTCTATGGATCGGTGAGGTCGATGGCGCGACGATGTTCGCCTCGGAGACGTGCGCCATCGACGCCGTCAACGGCACGGCCATCCGCGAAGTCGAGCCGGGCGAGATGGTTATCGTCACCGAGTCCGGGATGGAGTCGATGTTCCTGCCGATGGAGGCACAGACATCGCATTGCGTCTTCGAGCTACTCTATCTCGCGCGCACGGACAGCGTTATCTTCGGGGAGTCGGTGGCAGCTCGGCGCCTGGCCTTCGGCCGGCGGCTTGCCCAGGAGGCGCCTGCGGACGCGGACATCGTGGTGGGCATGCCCGAGTCGGCTAACGTCGCCGCGTTGGGCTATTCGCAGGAATCCGGGATTCCATTGCAGTTCGGCATTGCGCGTAACCAGTACGTGGGTCGTACGTTCATACAGCCCAAACAGAGCGATCGCGACTTCAAGGTGGGCGTGAAGATCAACGCTATCCGAGCGATCCTTGACGGGCAGCGGGTCGTGCTGGTCGACGACTCGTTGCAGCGCGGCACGACGCTGCGGTCCAGCGTGAAGAAGATGCGCGTGGCGGGCGCGACCGCGGTACACGTGCGCATCGCCGCGCCGCCGACGCAGTGGCCATGCTTCTACGGCGTCGACACGCCAACCCGCCAGGAACTGATGGCGAGCAATCACGGTTTGGAGGAGATCCGCAAGTACATCCGCGCGGACTCCCTCGGCTACCTGACGACAGAGAGCATGCTGTCGTGCGTGTCGAAGCCAGACGACTACTGCACGGCGTGTTTCGACGGCCAATACCCCGTGGCATTCGAGGAACAGAATCTGAACCAGCTCAGCATCGACTTCAGCCGCGACAGGGATCGCTAGCACGGGCGGATCGCGCCCGGATGGGTGACGCGCCATGGCCCGAATCACGGACCGGCCCGGCAGACGGCGGCGCGCATCGCCCATGGATTCCGCTTTCCTCCGCGGCACGTCGAGCAGCTTCTTCAGACCGTTCCTCTACGGTGGCTTCGGCCTGGTGGCCCTGACCGTCGTGATGAGCAAGGTGTTCGGCGTGGACCGCGGGCTGATGGCGGTCATCGGCGGCGGGATCGGGGTGGTAGGGTTCGTGGCCTACGCGGCCCGGACGACGGCCGCCGCCAGACGCGAATCCGCCGAGAAGCGGGCCGAGTTCTTTGAGCAGTTCGCCGAAGACGAGGAGCGGGCATCGAAGCATGGCGAGTGAAGCCGATCGCGGCATGACATACGCCGACGCCGGTGTAGACCTGGACGCGAAGGACGAGGCGTTCACCCGCATCCGCGGGCTGGTCAAGTCCACGCACCGGGAGGAAGTGCTGGGCGAGATCGGCTC
>NYZG01000141.1 GCA_002687025.1 Candidatus Poribacteria bacterium | reverse complement strand
GGGGCGTCATGGCAGTTCACGTTTGCGCCATCGGCGCATGCGGTCGTGGTCCGGGTTCATGGGTTCCGTCCTCGTCGAAAAGGGCCGTGTAGGGGTCACACTGTAGGTTCGGCGGGGAGGGCCGAACGGTTTCGCGAACTGCGCCATGTGCGTTGGCTTCGCTCGTGGGCCGAGCTACACATGGGCCCTACGGGACAGTACGCCGGCCCTCGGGGTCGGGTCGGCCCGTCCACCGGGCGGCTCACCAACCCCGATCCCAGGGCCGGCCGTCCACCCGCACTGTGCGGCGCGCCGTGGTTCGCCCGGCTCGTGCAGCCCGGCCGTCGGCGCCACGTGGGACATGGCCTCATCGCGGCGAAGCGCAGATTGTCCCCGTTCCCCCGACGATGGTATCTATAGGGCACGCCCGCGCGCCGCACACGGCGCGCCGCACGAGGTGGAGACCATGCGCAACCCTCGCGAGC
Organism: Candidatus Poribacteria bacterium; assembly: GCA_002687025.1. Lineage (GTDB taxonomy): Bacteria > Poribacteria > WGA-4E. The sequence continues at coordinate 11,175 of NYZG01000141.1, read as the reverse complement.
GCGAGCGCCGCAGAGCCGCAGAGCGTACCCTCCCGATAAACCCCGTCTCGCCTACGGAGCGTCCGTTCGACGGGCACGAACGCACCGTCGGCCTCTTGCGTCAGATGTCGGACGCGTCGCGCCGCACTCTCTTGGACGCCGTCGCGGAGACCGACGCGCAGCTTAGCGACCAATTGAGCCGCGAGGTGTATCTGTTCGGTGACCTCGTGCAACTCGACGACCGCGACATGGCGCGCCTGACGCACACGGTGTCGCGCGCCGACCGCGAGCTGTTCGCTCTGGCGCTCCGTAGCTGTAGCGCGCGGCTGAAGCTCCGCATCCTGCAGAGCCTTCCGTCTGTCGCCCGCGACCAGATTCGCTACAAGATGGAGACGATGGGGCAGCGCCGCCTGTCACACGTTGAGCAAGCCCAGCATAGGATCGTCGAGATCGCCAAGGTGTTGGCAACCGACGGTCACATTCGCCTGTTCCCCTCCGATCCCGACGACCCGTTCGTCTAGGCGCCTCTCGCGACTCCTTCCCAGACGACCAGCACGCCTCGTCCGCCGCACGGCCCACGGATGTGCGAGCGCGAGCAAGCCGCTTCACCGGGTCGTGCGGGTGTATGCGCCTGCGGCGACGTGCGGGCGGATGGGACCGGGCCCCGATTCACCGACGGGTCCGGCAGCGGCGCTCACGACGGCGCGGCCGCCTAGCCTTCTCGAGACTGGATGTACGCCCACATGGCGGCGACTTCCGCGGGCGTCATGGACGCGAACGACCTGTACGGCATGAACGCGTCGAGCATCACGCCGTCCGGGCGCTGACCTGTTCCGACGGCCCGCGCGAAGTCCGCCTCCGACCAATCCGACAGCGCCGCGCGCGTGATGTCCGCGGGGTCCGGGACTCCGGGTGGCAAGCCGCGCATCGCGCCGCCCGTCAGGTCGCGCTTGTGGCATCCCTCGCAACTCAGCGACACGAGGTACGCCCCGTAGGCTGCGGCCGACGCGCTGTCGGGCGAGGCGGGTAGTGGGGCCGTATGGTCGATCGCCTCGGCCTCTATCGGAAGCTGGCCGATGACCACGAGGAAGCGGCCCAGCGGCGACAGTTCGATGCCCTGTGTCCCGCGGTTCACCGCCCGAACCTGTCTCACGTAGCCGATGAGGCAGGCGAGGTCGCGCTCGGAGAGATTCACGTAGTCCTTCGAAGGCATGAGGAGCGCGCCCGCGCCGTCGTTCTTCACCCCGTGGCGAATGACGCGCACCCAGTCAGACGTCGAGAAGCTGGTTGTCACACTCCCCTCGCCGGAGGTGATGTTCGGCGCGTACACCTTCCCCGGCGGGCCGTCGATGACCTTCCCGCCGCCCATGTCATCGCCGTGGCAATGGCCGCACGCCAGGACACTCTTCGCGAGGTGGCGTCCCCACGCGATGGCGTCGGCGTCCGTCGGCAGCTCGAGCGGGTCCACCGCGATGACCCGCGTGACACCCAGTCGGCGACGGCTCGCGATGTCGAGCGCGACGTTCACGACGAACGCAAGCGCAACCAACGCCACCAGCCCCGCGCCGATCCTCCATCGAAGCCTCGATCCCATTGCTCGCGTCCTCCTCGCCGGCGGACCTGGACAATGTACCATATTCGCCCGACACGGACAGGGGCTCCCCGCGCGCGGAGACGGCTACAATACCCCCGTGCGGCGATGCGTTGTGTAGCGGCCCGACGGCGAGGGAAACGCGGTGTCCATCCCAAAGTTCTCGGTGCGAAATCCGGTGTTGGCGAACCTCGTGATGATCGCCATCATCGCCTTCGGCGTATACGCGTGGATCGTCCTTCCCCGCGAGCTCACCCCTGAGATCAAGCTCAAGAGCGCCACGGTAACGACGATCTATCCCGGCGCATCCTCCGACGAGGTGGAGCGGCTGGTCACCGCGCCCATCGAAGACGCGATCGAGGAGGAAGTGAGCGATGTCGACATCATGTTGTCGACCTCCGCGGTCGGCCGCTCGGTCATCATGCTGCAGTTCGAGGATATCCCCGAGCGCGACTTCGACAAGCAGATGCAGAATCTGCGATCTGCCGTGGAGCGCGTAAGCGACCTGCCGGCAGAGCTCCCGGACGACCCGCGCGTCCTCGAACTCGACATCTCCTCCGGCTTCCCGATGATCACCGCTGTCGTAAGCGGCTCTCTGCCCGAGAAGCGCATGAAGGACATCGCCGAACGCCTACGGGACGATATCCTCGACATCCCCAACATAGGCAGCGTCCAGATCGCGGGCATCCGCGAGCGCGAGGTGTGGGTCGAGCTCGACACCGACAGGCTCAGCGCGTACGGCGTCCCCATCGCCGAGGTCGTGAACGCGCTACGCGCGCAGAACCTCGACCTGCCCGCCGGGTCGATGGACGTCGGGGCGGCTGAATACGTGGTGCGCACGGTCGGGCAGTACCGCTCCGTCGAGGAAATCGAGGACACCGTCGTGCGGTCGACGCCCAGGAGTGGGCCCGTTCGGCTCCGCGATATCGGCGTCGTGGTCGACACGTACGAGAAGCCGCGCACCCTCGCGCGTCTCGACGGCGCCCCGTCCATGAGTCTCACGATCCAGAAGAAGAAGGACGGCAACACGATCCGCCTCGTACGTGAGATTCGCGCCCTCGTCGATGTGCGGCGCGCCGAAATGCCGGATGGCGTCACCCTTTCCGTGGTGAACGACTACTCGGTCATCCTGCGCGAGCGGCTGGGCATCCTACAGAGCAACGCCGGCATCGGTCTCATCCTCGTCATATTCCTGCTGTTCCTGTTCATCGGCTGGCGCAACGCGGTGTTCGCCGCTCTCGGGATACCCGTCGCGTTCATGGCGACGTTCTTCTTCATGCATCTGACGGGGTACACGCTCAGCGGCGTGGCGCTCTTCGGTCTGATCCTCGTCGTCGGCATCGTGGTGGACGACGCCATCGTCGTCATCGAGAACGTGCATCGCCACATCCAGATGGGCAAGCCTCCCGCGCGCGCGGCGATCGAGGGGGCCGAAGAGGTGGGCTGGCCGGTCCTCGCGGCGAGTCTCACGACCATCGCGGCGTTCGGGCCTCTGCTGTTCATGTCCGGGGTGCCGGGGCAGTTCATGCGGATCGTGCCCGTCGTGGCCATCCTGGTGCTGATCGCGTCGCTGATCGAGGTGTTCTTCATACTCCCCGCGCACATCGCCGAGTGGGGCAAGCCCGGCGCCGATAAGCGAGACCTGTTCGCTACGCCGCGCCGGTGGTACACGTCGGCGCTCAAGGTGGTGCTGCGACGGCGGTACGCGTTCGTGTCGGCGGTTCTGGTTCTGGGTCTCGCCGTCTGCGTCGGGGCGTTCACGTTGCTACACAAGGAGCTGTTCCCCGGCGAGGACTTTCCACAGTTCTACGTCAAGGTCGAGCTCCCACCCTCGGCGGGCCTGACCCGCACATCCGAAGTGCTCGCGGAGATCGAACGTCACGCGATGACCCTCCCCGACCACGAGGTGATTGCCGTCGTCGCGAATGTGGGGCTTCTGACGCCGATGTCGGGCATGGAGACCATGTCCATCCGCACGAACGTCGGGGAAGTGCTCGTCGAGCTCGTACCGAAGGACGAACGGTCCCGCAGCGTGGACGACGTAATCCGCGAGCTCCGCGAGAAGATCGGCGCGGTGAGTGGCGTCGACAAGCTGTCGTTCGGGAAGATGGAAGGCGGCCCGCCCCAGGGCCAGGATGTCGAGGTGAAGGTCAAAGGCCCGCGACTCGAAGATCTCCAGGCTCTCGGCGACATGCTCCAGGCCAAGCTCGTGACAATGCCCGGCGTCTACGACATCCGCGACGACTTCACTGCCGGCAAGCCGGAACTCCGTGTTCGCGTCGATCCTGACCGTGCGCGGCGGTATGGCCTGGACGTCACGCAGGTCGCGTACATCATGCGCGCTCAGATGGACGGAGTGACCAGCACGACGTTCCGCGACGCCGACGAGGCGGTCGACGTGCTCGTCAAGACCAACGGCGGCGGGCTCGGCGGCGAGGCCCTGCTGGACATGGATGTCCTGACGCCCACCGCCGGCCTCGTGCCGTTGCGCGCAATGGCCACGGTGGACCAGGGGGTCGGTTACGCGGAGCTCCGACGCTTCGAGGGAGAGCGCGCCATCACCATCACGGCGTCCGTCGACCGCGCGATCGCCAACGCCGTCGATGTGAACGAGGAGCTCATCGAAGCCTTCGCGGATATCGGCGCGCTGTACCCCGGCTACCGACTCGACTTCCGCGGCTCCTTCGACCAGATAAACGAGTCGTTCGGGAACCTGTGGAAGCTGTTCATCATCGGCATCCTGATGATCTACGTGATCCTGGGCGCGCAATTCCGGTCGTTCCTGCAGCCGGTCGTGATCATGTTCGCCGTGCCGTTCGGCGTCGTCGGCGCGATGGTCGGCCTGCTCATCATCAACGCCACGCTCAGCATGGTCGCGATGTTCGGTATCGTCGCGCTGTCGGGCATCGTCGTGAACGACTCGATCGTGCTCATCGACTTCATCAACCGGTATCGGGAGCGGGGATACGGCAAGTGGCGAGCCATCATGCGCGGCGGCGCCGTGCGATTCCGACCCATCATCCTCACGTCCGTGACGACGATCGCAGGGCTGCTGCCCATGGCGCTCGGGCTCGGCGGAAAGTCGCCGATCTGGATGCCGCTGGCGGTGACGATCATCTTCGGGCTCGCGACAGCGACACTGCTCACGCTGTTCATGATGCCGGCGATGTACGGCATTCTCCTCGACATTCCCGGGCGACTGACGCGCGGCCGCTCCGAGGCGCCGTGACCCGGTCTGCACGTCGGATGGTGTTGCATGCCTGACACAGCTCCATGCCCGCTATGCGGCCGCGAGGTCCCGCACGAGTACCATGCCGACACCGACGGGCATCGCTACCGGTGCGACGAGTCGTGCGGGGGATTCTGGACCGACGGGGCGCCGACCGCGTTCGCCGGCCTCACCGACGAGCAGAGGCGTCAACTCATCGTCGCGAATCGTAACCTGAATCATTACTGGTGTTCGCGCCGATACGACGACGCGAGCATCGCCTCGCTGTTGCGAGACCATGGGACCGTGGCGGCCGTCGCTCGCGAGTACGGCCTGGACGGCGCGCGAGTCGAATGCGCGGGAGGGTGCGACGGAGACAGCCCGCTGTATCTCGTCGTGGCCGATTGCACGCGTTACACGCTCCGCCTGCACCACCGCGACCGGCCGTACGACCGCGTGCGTTCCGAGTGCGTCTGGCTGGACACGCTGCGCGCGTCCGGCGTGGGTGTGCCAGATACCGTACGCGCGGCGGACGGCCGGGCAATTGTCGAGATACCCGACGCCCTGGACGACGGACGCCGCCACGCGGTCGTGCGCACGTGGGTCGACGCGGCGCCCCTCCAACTGATTCCAGGCGAGGGGAAGGACGGGTGTCTGTACGAGCGCGTTGGTGAGGCGATCGGCAGAATGCACGCCGCGTCGGAGCTGTTCTGCCCGCCGGAGTGGTTCCAGACGCCGAGGCGTGGGCTGTCCGCCGTGACACGGGCCATGGAGGAGGTGGGGGACGTTCACGGCGCGCCGATGTCCCGGCTGGTCCCGACATTGACGATGCTGAGCCATGAGTATCCAGACGTCGGTCTCATCCACGGCGACCTGACCGGCCTCAACGTCCTCGACGGTTCGGACGGTGTGTGCATCGTGGACTGGGGTGGGCTACGGTGGGGCTACTTCGCCGCCGATATCGCGCTGCTCTTCGCCGACGAGGTGGCCGAGGGGCTCCGGGAGGCATTTGCGGCCGGGTACGAACGCGTTAGGCCGCTGCCTGCCTTGTCCGCGGAGACCATCGATCTCTTCAGCGCCGCCTGCGCGGCAGGTCTCATCTAGCCATCGCGATCCGCCGCTTGGTCCATCTGGAACATCGGCAGCGCGGAACGCGTGCAATCGCGGGCGCTTTCGCGACGTATCCAACTAGACGCGAAGCCGGACGGCCGCATACACAGACCCAGACCGACGTCACAGAACCCGGGACATAGGCGTGAAAAGCATCGGCCCTCCCTGCGCACTCCTCCTTCTGGCAGCGTTCGCCATCGCATCACCTGACATCGCTCCCGAGGACGCGCACAGACGGCAGATAGTCGCCGCGCGTGTGTCCACCCCGCCAGAGCTTGACGGCATTCTGGACGACGAGGCATGGACCCAGGCGGAAGGCTCCAGCGACTTCATTCGCAACCATCCCGACCGCGGCGAGAAGAGCAGCCAGCAGACGATCGTCTACGTCGCGTACGATGACGAGAACCTGTATATCGCCGCCGACTGCCTCGACACCGACCTCGACGGCGTGATCGGCACCGAGATGCGCCGCGACTACCACGTGTGGGAGGTCAACGACTACCTCCGGTTCGTACTCGACACTTTCCACGACAAGCGCACCGCCTACTACTTCGGCACAAACCCCATCGGCGTCTACATCGACGCGCGCGTAACCGATAACGGCGCCGGCTTCCACAGCAGCTGGGATGCCGTGTGGGAGTGTGCCGCCGTCAAGCATGCGGGCGGATGGTCCGCCGAGTTCGCCATCCCCTTCCGACAGTTGCGCTATCCCGGCGACGAGGAGCAGGTGTGGGGCTTCAACATCGGGCGCCGCATCAGGCGGGTCGGTGAGGACTCCGCCTGGTCATCGATCGTGTCGGACAACGTGTCGACGCTCGCGGACGCGGGCCTGCTGGTGGGCCTGCGCGACCTACCCCACAGCCGCCGGGTCGAACTACGCCCGTCCTTCGGCGCCGGCGTCGACGCCGCCTACGGCGACGAGACCGAGTACGACGGCCTCGCGAAGCCAAGCCTGGACATCAAGTACGGCGTGACGTCGGGTCTCACGCTGGACGCGACGGTCAACACCGACTTCGCGCAGATCGAGGCGGACGATGAGAACGTGAACCTCAGCCGCTTCGACCTGTTCTTCGAGGAGAAGCGCCCGTTCTTCCTGGAGGGCGTCGGCATCTTCGACATGCCCATGCCGCTGCTGTACACGCGGCGTATCGGCAGCGCGGGCGGTCGTGAAACGCCGATTCTCGCCGGCATGAAGCTCACCGGAAAGGCCGGGGGGCAATCGGTCGGGCTCCTGAGCGTGCAGACCGACGACGTGGAAGATGTCCCGACGACGAACTTCTCCGCGCTACGCGTCAAGCGTGACTTGCTGAAGTCGTCGTCCGCGGGTTTCGTCCTGCTGGGGAAGACGCCTTCCGACGGGTCGAGCAACCAGACCGCCGCGGCGGACTTCCGCTACAACCCCACGCGCGAGATCAAGCTCAGCGGAGCCGTCGCGCAGACGTGGACGGAAGGCGTCGGGGGCGATGACATGGCCATGAACGTCGACGCCATGTGGAGTGGTGAGCATACGTTCGCGGGCGGGCACTTCAGCGACACCGGCCCCGACTTCAACGCCGAGATGGGATTCATCAGGCGCACGGGGATACGGGACGGCGGAGCGTTCGCGACGCACAGTGTGCGCCTGCACGACCCGACGTTTCGCTCCGTCGCGCTCCACACGGGGTACAACCTCACCGGCGATCGCGACGGTCAAGTCCTGGACAGATCCGCAAACGCGCGTCTGGAGCTGCAATTCGAGAGTGGCGACGCCACGAACGTCTGGACCAATCGCGACTGGTCCTTTCTCGATCAGCCGTGGGAGATCCGCGAGGGCGTCGTCATCCCCGCCGGCATGCACACCTGGCGAACATACGGCTTCCACTTCGGGACAGACGAACGGCGGGTCGTGCGGCTCATGACCATCTCCGAGACCTCGGGCTTCTACGGCGGCACGAGACGATCCGTGAACGCACGCGGTCACGTCCGCCCGACGCCCAGCCTCCTCATCACGGCGGACTACGATTACAACTCCGTTTCCCTGCCCGCGGGCGCGTTCACGACGAACGCGGTGAACGGCCGCGCGATCTACACGTTCTCGCCGGACATGTTCGTGAAGCTGTTCCTGCAGTGGAACGACGACAGCGACCGCGTCCGCGGGAACGCGCTGCTGCGCTACACGTATCAGCCCGGCAGCGACCTGTACATCGTCTACAAGGAGCTCTGGGAGGCGGGCGAGGTGAGGGATCGCGCGGTCATCGGGAAGCTCGTGTACTTCCTCAACCTGTAAGCCGGCGGAGCTCAGGGGCGAGGAGCGCGTCGCGCGTAGCGAATCGCACGCTGAAGGTCGGTTTCGGCCTTGCAGGGCGCAACCGGCGATGGCTATATATGGAGTGAGCGGAGGCAACGGCGAAAGCCACCTTCGCTACGAGGCGCGGGACACATCGCCGGGAACCGGCTGACTAGCTAATACGCGCTGATCGACCCCTACGACGGGCGACGCGCAACCCGACAGGCACTGTCAGCAGAAACAACGGCATGAGTTTCCGACTCGGGACGGCAGGACGCGGGACAGGCGAATCGACCGGTTAGCCCCTCGGCGGCAGCCCTGGGACTCAGGTCGGCAGCGTAAGCGTGAGTAGCCTGCAGACGTGACCGGAGCGGGCGAGACGGCGACGGCCCCTCCCGAGGATGTGAGCAGCGCGCGAAGGGAGCTCCGACGACACGATAGCACCTGAAAGGGCGATCATGGAGCCGGACATCTGAAGGGAAGCCGCGAGCGCAAAAGTGGCTTCCCTTCACCACGTACCGGCCCAGCCCACCGTCGTCGTCGTCGCCGCGCCTTACCGATCCCCTGGCGACACGATCGTGCCGTCCCACGTGGGCGCGATGCCTCCCGGCCGAGCGCCGGACACGTCGAGCACCGGGGTCGCCATCTGCACGCCGTGTTCGATGAGCACGTCGAAGTACGGCTCGCGCGTCTCACGCAGGAGACTCAACAGCCGGGCGCGCAGGTGGTCACGAGTCTCGGTGTCCGTCTCGGCGAGATTCGTCTCCTCGTGCGGGTCCGCGTCGAGGTCGAAGAGCAGCTCGTGGCCGGTCTCGAAGTAGGCGTACTTCCATCGCTCAGTGACGAGGCCTCGCCAGTCGAGGAAGTCGAGGCCCCATCGGGGATTGCCGCACATCTCCAGCAGCACGGCGTCCGGCGCCGACACGTCGCCACCCCGTAGCGCGGGTGAGAAGTCCATCCCCTGAACGTGCTCCGGCGCCTCGACTCCTAGCATCCCCAACGTCGTCGGCGCCATGTCGACCAGGCTGAACATCTCCGACCGGCTGCCCTGCGCGGGGATGGCCCCCGGCCAGTGGAAGATCGCGGGAATCCGCACCGATTCCTGATGCGGGTTCTCCTTGCGGTTGATGACGCCGTGGTGACCCATGAAGTCGCCGTGATCCGAGAAGTAGACGGTGGCGGTGTTCCCCGCGAAGCTCGAGGACTCTCTGATCGCGGACATGACGCGGCCGATGTTGTGATCCAGGTTCTCGATCATGGCGTAATACGTCGCGAGTTGCTCACGCATCCGGGGCGAGTCGGCGAACGTGGGTCGCGTGGCGAGGTCGTCCGGGTCCCAGCGCTTGTATTCGTCCGGCGCCTCCAGCGGGAAGTGCGGCGGCTCGACGGATAGCACGAGGAACAGCGGCTCGTCGCGATCGTATGCGTCGAGATACGCGAGGGCGAGGTCGGTGAGTTCGTCCGTTTGGTACTTCTCCATGCGGCGCGGGTTCTCTTCGCCCTCGTGGTAGTAGAAGCCCTGGAACGGCGCGTTGTTGACCTCGAAGCCGTACCAGTCCTGGAAGCCGCCACGATGGTACTCCGGCGTCCGCATGGGCCACCGCGTGAAATCGTCGGGGTTCTCGCGCACGTCGGGCGGATTCTGGTTGTTGACCACGCCGCAGTGCCACTTGCCGAAATACGCCGTGTGGTAGCCCTCCTCACGGAGCATCGTGGCCGTGCTGGGGGCGGTCGGCGGGAAGACGTCGAAGAAGAACTGCACCGGACCCGCGTGCGCGTGGCGGCCGGAGAAGATCGTGCCTCGCGACGGCGTGCAGATGGGGCAGTTCGAGTACGCGTTCGTGAAGCTCCCGCCCTCGGCGGCGAGCCGGTCCATGTTGGGCGTGCGGACGTTCGCGTCGCCCGTGTGGCCCATCGCATTGCCGTTATGCTCGTCGGACAGGATGTAGATGATGTGTGGGCGACTGCTCATGATTGAATCCGGTGTGCGTGTGGCGCGCTTGGCGGCATTGTCAGTGTCGGCGGTCAGGCAAGCAATAGCCGACGGTCGTCGGGCCGATGGCAGCGTCACCGCAGCGGCCGGACGCCCCCCGATCCGCAAGGAAATGCGCGTCGCGCGGCGCGTCACCTACGTGGTACTGACGGCCGTCGCCATCGAGTGCGCCGCCCGCGCGCGGTCTACTCCGTTCCCAGCAACAGCTTGGCCTCCGCGACGCTCAGCCCACCGACGGGCAGCGGGTAGCCGAGGCTGTCGCCGTTGGGTGTGAATCCGCCGCCGTCCACGTCGACGTAGATCGGGTTGATGTAGGCGCAGGGGTTCATGCCGGATTGCGAGCTGCTACCGTAGCCCGTCTTGAGGTTGTGCCCCTCCCCGAAGGCGACCACGATCAGGTGAGCGTCCTCACTCAGGGCGACTTCGATCTCGTTGTCGAACTTCACGACGCCGTCGGCGAACATGTCTGGGTGCGATGCGCGCGTGAAGTTCACATCTTCGCGCTGGCGTCCATTCACCAGCACCTGCACGCGATCTATGTCGACCCAGTCGGTCGTCTGTACCTTCACGCGCAGGCGCGCGGCCTTGTTCACTCGCGTGGCGCCGCCGGAGATCGCGCCGTCGACGGTCTCGACTTCGAGGAACGGCCCATTGCTTATCATCATGCGGCCGGCCTTCGCGTTCTCGACGATCTCTTTCCAGTCGATCTCCGCGGGCTCGTCGGTGGAGCTCGGGACGTACGTCCTCCACCCGCCGACGCCGTTCCCATGCACGGTGTGAGCGTCGGACACCGCGACGCACCAGTACCGATGCCCTCGGTTGAGCATCTGCAGCCAGATCACCTCGCGGCGATGCCGCACCTGCTCGTTCCCATCGCGGTCCTTGCGGATGTAGAACGGCGCGTCGGCGAGTATGCCCAGCCCCCACGTCTCGGCGGCGTCGATCAGCTGATGGAGACCCCAGAACCCACCGTCGGCGCGGCCGTCGCCGTCACGGTCGATGAAGTCAGCGCTCATGTTCGGGTGGTT